>NZ_CDWCUL010000014.1:0-20181 GCF_977828045.1 Candidatus Mycalebacterium sp.
CCGCGCCCGCCGACATCGCGCGCAAGGCGTGGAACTATTTTTCACGCGGGGGGGAGGAGAATTGTAAAAATTTTCTCAAACTTGTTTTTAACGGCTTTTTCGGTTTTTCGCTTCCCCTTTCTCCCCCCGAAGAAATGCCGGATATTTTCTCGCACGATATTTCCGCGCCCGCTTCGGCGGCAAACCCCTTTGACGCGAAAGCGGCAATTCTGGCTTATAGAAGCCACTACCTTTCGGGAAATCTTTCGCCCGCCCGGAAACTCGCGGAAAAACTTGCGGAAAAGGGTTTCAGTTCGTGCGCAGTTTTTGTGAAAAGTCTCAGAGAGGCGGGCGAAATAGCCGATTTGTCAAAAATTCTTTCGGACGGGAATTTTGATTTAATTTTGAACACCACAAGTTTCGCGCTTAAAGGCGCGGACGACGGGAAAGATTTTATTTTTGAGAAAATAAATGTTCCGGTTATTCAGACCGTTTTTGCTTCAAGTTCCAGGGAAATCTGGCGGGAAAATCTTTTCGGACTTTCGCCGACCGATATTGCAATAAATATATCCCTGCCCGAAATTGACGGAAAAATTGACTCCGGTCCCGTCTCCTTCAAACAGGCGCGCGGAAAAGATTCGCTCACAGATTCTGAAATTGTCCGCTACGCCCCTTATGAAGACGGATGCGCCCGCGCGGCGGTTTTCGCGCGGACATGGCTTGACCTCGCGCGCGCGAAAAATCCGGACAAAAAAATCGCAATAGTGATGCCCAACTATCCCTCGCGGGACGGACGGCTTGCCAACGGAGTGGGGCTGGACACTCCCGAAAGCTGCGCCCTGCTGCTCAAAAAACTTTCCGAATCCGGTTACGAGACGGGGAGCGATTTTCCCGAAACCGGAGCGCGCCTTATGGAAATTCTCTCTCGCGGCGTTACAAACGACCCGGATTTTATGGATACAAGGGATTTTGAAATTTCTCTTCCCTTTGAACAATTTCGCGGATTTTATTCCCGCCTCGCACCCGAAATGCGCGAACGCATTGAAGGTCAATGGGGAAAACCCGAAGACGATTTTCACATCAAAGACGGCGTTTTTCCCCTGCCGGGAGTTTTGTTCGGCAACGTGTTTGTTTCCATTCAGCCGGAGCGCGGATACGGGCAGGATACGAAAGCGGTTTATCACTCGCCCGACATTCCGCCGCCTTTCCGCTATCTGGCTTTCTACTTCTGGCTCTCAAAGGTTTTCGGCGCTTCCGCGGTCGTCCATCTCGGAAAGCACGGCAACCTTGAGTGGCTACCCGGAAAAAGCGTTGCCCTTGATCCCGAAACATGCTTTCCGGCGGCGGTTTTTCCGCCGGTTCCGCATTTCTATCCGTTTATCGTGAACGACCCCGGCGAGGGCACGCAGGCTAAACGCCGCGCGCACGCCGTGATTATAGACCACCTTGTGCCGCCGATGGTTCGCGCCGACTCCTACGGAGACTATTCGTTGCTTGAACAGTTGATGGATGAATACTATCAGGCGTGGGGGCTTGACCCGGCAAGGGCGGAGTTCTTGAAGGGTGAAATAACCGGCGCGGTTGAGCGGACGCGCCTGTATGAGGATTTGGACTGCACTCCCGGCGATTTGGACGAAGTTCTCACACGCCTTGACGCTTATCTGTGCGATATAAAGGAGTCTCAAATTCGTGGCGGGCTTCACATTCTTGGACAGTGCCCCGAAGGGGACGCGCTCGCCGAAACCGTGGTTGCGCTTCACAGAATTCCCTCATCCGGCGTTGCCGGCATAACACAGGCGCTCGCGGACGATTTAGGGCTCGGTTTTGACCCTCTTGACTGCGATTACGGCGCGGCGCTGGGGTGCGAAGTTTCCGGAGAAAATTGCAGAACCTTTGGCGCGGCGACCGAAGCGCTTGAAAAAACGGCGCTTGAGCATGTCGCGACCGCGATTGAAACCGGCTCCACCGCGCATATTGACGGCAAAAAGTTTCCGAAATTTCTTGTTGTTGTCCGCGCGGCGGTGGAGACCACTTTTCCGCGCCTTTCCGCATGCACGGATGAGATTGGAAACCTTATCAGCGGTCTGGAGGGGCGGTATGTTCCGTCCGGGCCATCAGGCGCGCCCACGCGAGGCAAGCCGGATGTTCTCCCCACCGGCAGAAACTTCCACTCTCTTGACACCCGCGGACTGCCGACCCGCGCCGCTTATGAGTTGGGGCGCAGAAGCGCCGATGCTCTCATCAAAAGGCACATTCAGGAAAACGGCGACTATCCTTCGTCGGTTGGTATTTCGGTTTGGGGAACCTCAACGATGCGCACGGGCGGGGACGACATTGCGCAGGCGTTTGCGCTGATGGGGCTGCGTCCCGTGTGGCGCGGTGAAAGCGGCAGGGTTGTGGATTTTGAGGTTCTTTCGCTCACCGAACTGGGCAGGCCCAGGGTGGATGTTACTTTGCGGATCTCAGGGTTTTTCAGGGACGCTTTTCCCGAACTCATTTCGCTCTTCAATTCCGCCGTTGAAAAGGTTGCCCTGATGGATGATGAGCCCGAAGACCTGAACCCTTTGAGAAGCCGCCATTTACGGGAAAAATCCGAGTGGATTGAAAGCGGGCTTGACGGGGAAACGGCGCAAGAACGCTCTCTTTACAGGGTTTTCGGCTCAAAACCCGGCTCCTACGGCGCGGGTTTGCAGTCCGCCATAGACTCAAAAAACTGGAGCGCGCCCGAAGACCTCGCGATGATATACGTGAATTGGAGCGGCTACGCCTACGGCAAAAACGGACCCAAAACCGCGCACGAAACCTACCGCCGCCGCCTTGCGTGCATGGAAGTGGTTCTTCAAAATCAGGACAACCGCGAGCATGACATTCTGGATTCCGATGACTACTACCAGTTTCACGGCGGAATGGCGAACGCCTCACGCTCGGAGCGGGGAACGATGCCGGCGGTTTATTTTGGCGACCATTCAAAGCCCGAAAACCCAAAAATCAAAACCCTTAAAGAGGAAATTCTTAAAGTTTATCGCTCACGGGTCGTCAACCCGAAGTGGATTGAGGGAATGAGGCGGCACGGATACAAAGGCGCTTTTGAAATGGCGGCGACCGTGGACTATCTGTTCGGCTATGACGCCACGACCGATGTTGTGGACGATTTTGTCTATGAGGGCGTGGCGCAGGCCTATCTTTTTGACGGCGAAAATCTGGATTTTTTGAAAAATGCCAACCCGCGTGCGGCGGCGGAGATGGCGGAGAGAATTCTTGAAGCGGCGCAGCGCGGCATGTGGAAAAATCCCGCCGCGCAAACCCTTGAAAAACTGCGCGAAGTTTTCACCGAAGCCGAAGCCGTTACCGAGTAGGAAGTAACTCTCTATTCAAAAACACTCTGAATTATTGTAGTCTGAAACGAATATGAATATAGCAATCGCAGGGTACGGATACTGGGGTCCAAATCTCGCGCGCAATTTCGCTTCCCTGGACGGCGTAACCCTCAAAGCCGTTTGCGACGAGGACGCGAGTCTTCTGGAAAAAGCGCGCAAAAACCACCCGTTTATTTCCACCACGGAAAACTTTGACGACATTATCTCCGATGAGTCAATAGATGCCGTCTGCCTGGCAACCCCCGCGCTAACGCACGCCGAACTTGGCTTGCGCGCCCTGCGGGCGGACAAGCACATTCTGGTTGAAAAACCGATGGCGGCGACTTTAGCCGAGTGCGAAAAAATGACAAATGAAGCGGAAAAGCGCGGTCTTGTTCTGATGGTTGACCATATTTTTGCGTATTCGGGCGCGGTGCGCAAACTTGCCGCGCTCGCCTCTGAAAAGGCGCTCGGAGAACTTTACTACTTTGATTCAACGCGCATCAATCTGGGCATTGTGCGCTCCGATGTAAATGTGCTGTGGGATTTGGCAATTCACGACCTTTCAATACTTTTTCAAGTGAGCCCCACCGAGCCGGTGGCGGTTACCGCTTCGGGGGTTTCGCATATCAAAGGCAAACCCATCGACACGGCATACCTGACTCTGCATTACGACTCGTCTTTTATTGCGCATGTGCACGTGAGTTGGCTCGCGCCGGTGAAAATCAGGCGCACGACGGTTGCGGGTGATAAAAAAATGGCGATTTACGACGACACCGAGTCGGTGGAAAAACTCAAAATCTACGACACCGGAATTAATACAAAATCGGCAAGCGATGAGGACATGAAAAAACTGCTCGTTGAATACCGTGCGGGCGATATAAACTCTCCCAAACTTGATTCCTCGGAACCGCTTTTTCTCGTAGCGAAAGAGTTTTACGACTGCGTATGTGAGGGAAAAAAGCCGTTTACGGGCGCGTATGCCGGAGCGCAAATCGCACGCATTCTTGAAGCGGCTGACACTTCAATCAAACAAAACGGACAGAGGGTCGTCCTCTCTCGATAAAAATGAAAAAGGTTCCTTTTCTTGACCTTGCCGCTCAGCACTCTCCCATTGCGGATGAGATAAAACGCGGGCTTGGAAATGTTGTGGATTCGGGAGCGTTTGTTCTCGGTTCCGAAGTTGAGAATTTTGAGCGCGAATTCGCAAAATATACGGACACGCGACATGCGGTTTGTGTCAATAGTGGAACAAGCGCGCTTCACCTTGCGCTTCTGGCTGCCGGAGTGGGGCGGGGTGATGAGGTTATAGTTCCCGCGATGACCTTCATCGCGACCGCGATGGCGGCAACCTATATCGGCGCGAAGCCCGTCTGCGTTGATGTTGACCGTTTCTGTACAATGGACTCAAACGCGCTTGAAGACGCGATAACCCCGAAAACAAAGGCGATAATGCCCGTTCATCTCTACGGGCAGCCCGCCGATATGAGCCCGATAACCGGCATAGCGGAAAAACACGGAATTGCCGTTATTGAGGACGCGGCGCAGGCGCACGGCGCGGCGGACAAGGGGCGTAAATGCGGCTCTGTGGGGCGTGCGGCGGCGTGGAGTTTCTATCCGGGCAAAAATCTCGGCGCGCTCGGCGAGGGCGGGGCGGTTACGACCGATGATGACGAAATCGCGGAAAAATGCCGCATCCTGCGCGACTGGGGGCAGAGCGGGAAGGGAAACCACATTGAGAAAGGGTTTAATTACAGAATGGACGCTTTTCAGGGCGCGGTGCTTGGCGTTAAACTGGGACACATTGAGAAGTGGACACATTTGAGAATTTCCGCCGCTGATTATTACCGCGAAAAACTCGCGGGCGTGAGCGGTATTGAAACTCTGCCCATCAGGGAAAACGCCAGATGCGTGTGGCATATTTTTCCGGTAATGGTGGAAAACAGGGACAAGGTCGCCAAAAACCTGCGCGATGCGGGCATAGGGGTTTCGGTTCATTATCCCCGCGCGGTTCATCTGCATCCGTGCTACAAGGATTTGGGATATAAAAAAGGCGATTTTCCGAACGCGGAAAAAATCGCCGAAAAGGAGATTTCTCTCCCGATGTTTCCGGGCATAACCCGCGAACAGATTGACATGGTCGTAAACGCGCTTTGCGCGGCGGTTGAATGAGCAAAGCAATAACTGAGTTTTCGGACGGAATATGAAGAAATTATCGGTAGTTTCACCCGCGTTTAACGAGGAGAAAAATCTTCCCGAAGTTCACTCTGAACTCGTTCCCGTGCTTGAAGGACTCGGAATGGATTGGGAATGGATAATAATTGACGACCATTCAACCGATTCAACGCCCGATGTTATCAAACGGTTCAGTGAAAGCGATTCAAGAATAAAAGGGCTTCGCATGGCAAAGAATGAGGGTCCTAATGTGGCCGGTCTTTTGGGGCTTCAGAAGGCGGCGGGCGACTGCGCGGCGATTTTTGCCGCTGACGGACAGGACCCGCCCGAATACATAGCACAGCTTGTTGATAAGATGAAAGAAAGCGGACATAAGATCGTGTGGGTTACGCGCGAACTCGGCAGGGAAGACCCTTTTTTCAAGAGGTTTATGGCGTGGGGTTTCTATTTTGTTATGCGCCGCATTATGGGGGTTTCCTCAATTCCACCAGGCGGCGGCGATATGTCTATTATTGACGGCTCGGTTTTGAAGGAATTGCGGAAAATCAGCGGCAAGAATCTCAATGTAATTGTTGCAATTTCGGAGTTGGGTTTTTCTCAGACAAGCATTCCGGGCAGAAAACTCGCCAGAATTCACGGAAAAAGCAATTTTACATTCGCAAAAAATATCAAACTGTTTTTTTACACTCTCGCGTCCCTGAATTCCACCGCGCCGTTGCGTAGAATGGCTTTTTTGGGACTTTTAACGGCTTTAACGGGTTTCTATTTCGGAATTAATCTTTTCGCCGTTTTTGTTCTTGGCGGAGCGGGGATGTTTACGCTCGGAGTGATAGGAGAATATCTGTGGCGCGCGCGCAGAAAAAACACACACGACCCCTTTATTGTTGAATCTGAAACAGGAGATTGGGGTTTGCTCAGTTCTTTTGAATCCACTTCCAAGCCCTTTCAATCCCCTCGTCAAGACTAACCTGCGGCTTCCAGCCGAGCGTTTTTCCGGCAAGCGAGTTGTCAAGAAAAATTCTGTCCACATCGCCGCTTTTGCCCGCCGCTTTTTCGGTTTTCACCTCTTCGCCCGAAACTTCACAGAGGCGGTCAATAATCCGGTTAATTGAAGTTTCCTTTCCCGTGCAGATATTGAAAACGCCGCTCGGTTTGTCCACGCCAAGGTGTTCCGAGCACAGGGCGTTTGCGCGCGCCACATCGGAGCAATGAACATAATCCCGCGTTTGCTCGCCGTCTCCGAATATGGTCGTTTCCCCGCCTTTTTTGTGGTTCCCGCACAAAATCGCGACAATTCCGGTCGTTCTTTCGGTGTCCTGCCTTTCGCCGTAAACGTTTGAATAGCGCAGGGCGGTAAAATCAATTCCCCGCTCGGATTTGAAAAAACTCAAATAGTTTTCAACGCACAGTTTCGCTATGCCGTAGGGCGACTCGGGATTTTGAGGCGTCCGTTCGTCCGCAGGCAGTTTTGGCGCGTGTCCGTAAACCGCACAGGTTGAGGCAAAAATAAACTTTTTAACGCCGTGTTCAGCGCAAAGATTGAGCAGATTCAGCGAACCGGCGATGTTTATGTCCGCGTCATGAGCGGGGTCTTCGGCGGAAACCCTCACATCTATATGCGCCGCGTGGTGGTTGACCAGATCGGGCTTGAACAATGAGAATATTTTATTCAAAGTTTCCGCGTCTCTTATGTCGCATTTTTCAAATTCGGCTTCGGGCGGAATGTTTTCCTCTTTTCCCGCCGACAGATCATCAACAATTAAAACTTTGTGTCCGTTCTTTATAAGTTCACGGGAAACATGCGAGCCGATGAAGCCCGCCCCGCCGGTAAGGATAATCTTCATTGAGTTTTCAGAATACCAGCGCGCGTAATTAATGCAAATTGTGAATTAAGGGTCGCGTGAATTTCAATAATTCAAACCGCTTTTTCAAAATTAAAACTTTACGCAATAAACCCGTTTTTCGGACGCTTCGGCTCCGAGTCTTTTCTTAAACAGCGACAATCCGTTTTCCTCACCGAATGCCGCAGAAGTTCCCAAATCCATCAATTTTATTTTTCCGTTCCGGCAACGGTTATAAATTCCCGCCGCCAGCATTGTTACCGGACTGTGAGAGTCAAATTCCCGCAGATTTCCCCAGAACAGGGTGTATAAAATTTCCGGATTCAGTATCAGACAGATGGCTCCGGCAATTGTCCGCCCGCTTGCCGACACATCGTAAAATTCCACATTTTGCGGAAATTCATTAATCATTGTTTCCGCACCTTCCCATGACATTGACATATCAAAACCACGCTCCCGGCGGTTTGCCGCAATGGTGTCGTAGATAATACGGCGGTGCGGTTTTTCGGCGGCGCAAGCGAATTGAAATTCTTCCCTTTCACATTTTTTCAGCCGTTTGCGATTGTTGTGCGCCATTTTTGTAATAAGGTCGGCG
Source organism: Candidatus Mycalebacterium sp. (assembly GCF_977828045.1). NCBI lineage: Bacteria > Pseudomonadati > Thermodesulfobacteriota > Candidatus Dadabacteria > Candidatus Nemesobacterales > Candidatus Mycalebacteriaceae > Candidatus Mycalebacterium > Candidatus Mycalebacterium sp. The sequence goes on from NZ_CDWCUL010000014.1 coordinate 7,947, forward strand.
GAGTCAACCGATATTGCGTGATTGGAGAGATTTTCCCGCAGTTCAAATCCGAGGGTTTTTAGTGTGTTCCAAAGATTTTTTATTTGCCCCGGTTTATGAGCTGAAGGAGCGCAGACCATATTTATTTCAGTTGCTCCTTCAGCCCGCAGTTTCTCGCAAACCATTTGCAGAAAAGGTTCCATAACCTCGTCCGCGCCTGCGGCAATGGCGGGACCACCGTAAGTTGCCCGCGCCGGAGACCGGAAATGCCCGGGCTCTGTTTCGGAAAAATGTATTGCCGCCACGGGCTCCTTCTCTCCTTCCCGTCTCAAGGTGAAATAGCGGTCATTGCCGGTTAAATGTAGTTTAAAATAGCGCCTTTTTTGAAACAGGTCGCACCACGGATATTCGGGACCTTCCGGTTCTTCAGTCAGTATGTATTTGCTTTTTTCAGACATATTTACAACCTTTTTTGTTATGGCGCGTCTTCGGCAATTTCCGCCACAACATATATGTTCGCGCACACTTCCGGCGGAAAATCCTGAGAGAGAAGATTAAATCCCCGAATAATTTCATGGGAAAAATCCAGCATTGAGGTGTTCGCGAACATTTTAAGAAAATATCCGCCCTTGCCGAGAACCCGGAATCCGGAATTTGTAAAATCTGCTTCCAACTCCGCAAGACTGTAAACACGCCGATGCCCGACCAGAATGTCTCTCGCGCTTAAATCGTCCAGCTTTTTCTGTAATCCCATTGCGAGCCCTATATGACGGTGAATAGATTCGCGGTTGGGAACTATGGAAAAAATCCGCCCTTCCGGTTTCAGCCAGCCTTTCATCATTTTTAAAATTTGCGCGGGATTGTCCACATGTTCAAGAACATGATTTGCCAGAAGAATATCGCAGGGCTCCTCCGGCTCGTAATTTTCAAATAAACATTCCACGATATTAAATCCTTTGGCTTCGGCTTTTTTCGCGAGTTTTTTTGAGCCCTCAACGGTGGTAAGTTCACGGGTTTGTTTTTTCAAAAATTCAGAGATAATTCCTTCCCCGTAACCCAGTTCAAGCACTTTTTTGCCCTGAAAATCCAGATGTTTTTGCATTATTTCACAACTGAAATGCTGTTGAATATCCTCAATGAACATATCAGGTATGTTTTTTGAATTGTGGTATTGCGAGGCAATTTTATCAAGTTCGGAAGACTTGGACATTTAAGAATTCTCCAGTATGTAACTCGCGGCTTTCATTCCCTGAACAACCTGGTCATTGAAGGAAGTGGCGGAAAAAGATCCTCCTCCAATAACGGGAAACGGCGGTTTTTTCCCCGCGAATAATTTCTCCATATCAGAATATAGTTTGTAATTTTTCACAGTGGCGAGCAGGAGAGATTGCCTGAAATGTTTAACCCGCCCTCCGCCCGCGACAGCGCCCTCGCGGATAACCCCTAAATCAACAAGCATTTTCCAGCATTCTTCCGGAGAGTTACGGTTTTCAAGATTGTCCGTGTTGAATTCCATGCAGATACGGCTTGAACCCGATTTTTTCCCCGCGCAATAATCCGGTTGAGTGATTCTGTAACACGGTATTTCGCCATCTACGATAAAAGCCGTGCTGAACTTTGTTTTAATATCGTCCGCGTCCGTTTCAAAGAAAGCGCAGGTTATATTTGCCATATCAAAATTTTCCGGAGAATTTCCCAGCGTTCGCGACAGTTGCGTCCAATCATTTGCCCATACAAAATTTTCCGCGTGAATTTCATCTCCGTTTTCAAGCGTTAAAACGGGTTTTTGCGTGGAATTAATTCCCCCTGACGCGATTGGATTTATTTCCAGAACTCTTTTTTCTTTCAAATTTTCCGTTAAAACATCTATGGGCTCATTCGCCCGCCCGCTTACGGGATAGCTGAATTTTACTTCGGCAAGGGGTTGCGGTTTTTCCGAAAAATGGGATTTGAGGGTTTCGGGATAAAACACGGGCATCCATGCCAGACGGTGGTAGTAAGCCATAATGTCTTTTGCGCCAACGCCTGTTATTTTCCGGCACAACGGTTCTATAAACTCTTCGTGGAAAACATCTCCGTGATTTGCCCGTGAAATTTTTTCAAAATCGGCTTCCATAAACGCTTTTGACCTGTTTTTATTGCGGGCGTGCAGTTCTTCCGGAGTTTCCAAACCTTTAATGTCTTTCGCCAGTTTTTCCCGAAGGGCGGACGGCAATTCTGACAGACTTTCAAGGCGGTCGGAAATAAAAAAGTCTTCATACCAGTTTCCGCCAAAATACATTTTCGGAGTTTCCGTTTGCACGGTTTTAACTCCGAGACAGTCATCAACATAGCGTTTGACGTGGCTTACAAAACGCCCTGAATCATTTTTAATTTCCGGATTGTAACTCTCAATGCGGGCGGAAGGTTCGTCTCCGTAGGCGGTGAACTCAAAAAAATTCATTCCGATATCGTAGTGGAAATTGTCAATGTCTATGCCGCGAAAATGACCGCCGATAAAATCGTTGGGGGAAAGAACCAGAACTTCCTTTCCGGCCGCAAGCAGTTGTTCGCCGCAAACCAGAGCGGCTATGCTGTTTCCGCAAATGAGATTCTCGATATTCCTTTTGGGCAAATCAGTTTTCCTTTAACTGTAAATTGACAAATATCTCAGAGCCGTTTTCAGGGAGCAGATTGCTTATTTTATAGACACCGTCAAGAAACTTTTTGCTTATTTTCCCGCTTTCAAGAAGGTCCCGCATCTGTCCGTGGCTGAGGGGTTTCAAAAAATAAGAGCCCTTGTCCAGAGTTTGAAAACCGTGCGCCTGAGCCAGACTCACCAAATCGGACATTTCGTATTCACGGCTTCTCTGAAATTTGCGAGCCAAATCCGACATTTCCCCGGTGTTTTTCAGCAGACCCATTTTTACGCCGAGCAGACGATGTATGGAATTTGCGTTGGGCGTGTTTATATGGACAACCGTTTCGGAAGACGCTATTTCGCGGACGGTTTCAAAAACAGTTTCAGGATTTTTCAATTCATGAATAAGACTGCTGACAACTATGAAATCAAAATCTTTTTTTTTAAGATCTTCCATCGCATCTTCAATTTTTTTGTTTATGTAACAGACTTTGTCCCCAAGCCGCTCCCGGGCAATGCTCAAAAAATCTTTTATGGGCTCAACGATTGTAAAGTCCGTAAAGTTTTCATAGTGAACGGCAAGAGATTCCGTTCCACAACCTACTTCCAGTATTTTTTTCGGGGCATACTTCGCCAGAATCTCCAGCAGATTGCGACGGCGGTATTCCACCATCTCTTTTTCAAAGCCGTGGTTGTTAAGGTATTCGTCCCTGTAAGAATCCAAATCGCGACTGTCCATTCCAATTTTCAGTTTATAGAATTAACAGTTTTGTTTCAAGAAACCTCAAAACCTCCCTATCCGGCGGGTTTGATTGATTTTGAGAATGGTATAACTTACCCGCAATCTTTGTCGCCAAACGGGTGTCTTTTATGAAAGGGCAGTTTTTCAGATTTTTAATAGCGGGCGGCGTGAATACTGCCGTCACCTACGCGATATATTTTGCCCTTCTTTACTTTCTAAATCCGTATTGGTCTTACGCCGTTTCGTTTGTTTTCGGTATTTTTATTTCGTATTTTCTTAATTTGAAGTTCACTTTCCGCGCCGAACACTCAAGCGGAAAGGCGTTCTTATATTTGTTGATTTATCCGTTGCAGTTTCTGCTGGGAATTTTAACGTTTCACATTTCCCTCAAAGCGGGCATTCATGAGAATTTTGCCGTGTTTTTCGCCGCCGCCGCCGCGTTTCCGTTCAAGTTTTTGATGTCGCGCTGGGTGTTGGACGGAAACCGCGAAGGAGTTCCCGTTTTGTTTCTTTCAATTTTCGCGTTCGCGGTTTCAATCGCCGCCGCTTACGGCGCGCTTCTTGCGGGAGATCTTTTTCCGCGCGGATTTTTATTCTCATCTGATTTTGCAACCCTTTATCTCATGTGGAATGACATATCTTCAGGAGCGGTTGCGTTCAGGGACATATTTACTGAATGGAATTTTCAACGAGTCAGCGCTCCCTACATCTTTACGGATTTGCCTCTTATTTGGATAATTTATTCAATCACGGGAGGCAATTTGGCGGCGGGAATTCATGTTTTCGGGATTCTGATTATGCTTCTGAATGCGGTGGGATGGTTATTTCTCTGTCGTTTTATTTTTCGTAAAAATCCGTCTCGCGGTTTTCTTGTTTTTATTCTGCTCGCGCTCACTTATGTTTTTCTTGCCTACGGTTTATCGGATTTATTTGGAGTTGTGTTTTTTCCTGTTTCCCATTTTTCAACATGGTCTTTTGTGCCGTTCTGCGTTTTTCTTTTTCTTTCCGCCGCGCTTTCGCAAACCGTTGTTCGCAATGTTGTTTTATCGGTTGTTCTCGCGATGGTTTGCGCGGCGGTGCTTTCCTCCGACATAATTTTTGCCGTCTGGTTCGTGGCTCCCGCTTTTGCGGCCGCGGTTCTGATATTGATTCTATTTCGCGACAAGGGTTTTATCATCCCCACAGCGGCTGTTGGGGTCGGTTTTGTTTGCGCGCGTTTTGCAAGAGATTTTTTTATTGACCCCGGAGATGTAACCATACAGTTTTCCGGGTTGGGTAAATCAGAGCATATACAAGATGCCGCGCGTGATATTGTGGTTTGGTTTTCCGAAGCCGCGTTGCGCCATCCTTTTCTCACGGTTGTGTGGATTGTTTTCTTTGCTCTTCTTGTTTATTCCGTTTTACAGGGAGTTTCAGGGGTGAAAAAGCCGGCTTCGGAAAAAATTTTTACACGGCTGTTTCTGCTGTTTACGCCGCCGGTTTCAGTGATGGCGGCGATTTTGACGGGAAATTTCTTTATTGAGATTTCTCCCGAATCTTCCCATGTCGTGAGATATTTTATCCCCGCTCTGTTTATTCCACTTTTTGCAGGATGGGCTTTCCTGCCGGACCTGACAAGAGGTTTTTTCAAACGCTCTCGTTTTTTTGTTGTAGCGCCAATTTTTCTGATTTTAGCGGCGGTTCCGGGGGTTTTGAAATTAGGACAAAATTCGTCCGCATTTTCAGAGTATTACACTTCCGTAGACCGTTGCTTTGATGAAAACGCTTCCCGCTTCGGGCTCAAAAAGGGCTTGTCCACTTACTGGTGGGGAAAATCCATTATGGCAATTTCAGAAAGCAGGGTTGAAATAGGGCATGTTAGCGTTTATCCGGATCCGAACAGGCGAGCCCAGTTTTTTGCCTTTCAATTCGGGGTTCCAAATAAATTCTTTGAAAGTCCGTTTGATTTTGTCATAACAAACAACTACAAATTCAGACCCGATCAGGATTTTTGCGAAGGTCAGGGACCGGATAGATGCAGGATGTTTTCTTCAAAAAGAGATCCCATGGGATCTTATCTGCTCTCGCCCACAGACGTCGTTCGTCATTTCGGAATTACCCCTTCATCAGTTTTTGAATGCGGCGGCGCGCAGATTCTGGTTTTCAAGTAAAATGCCCGCGAGCATGAAAAGCCCACTTTTTGCCGCAATTCTCTCGGCTGTGCTTGCCGCAGGTTTTTCATGGCTTATAAATCTGCACGGTGTTTTCTTTTCGCCTGACAGTTGGCAGTATTGGGAGTCTTCCGTCTCAATCCTTGACGGCGTTGGGTATCAGAATTATTTCCACCCCATAAAAGCATGGCCTCCGCTTTACAGCCTTTACCTGTCCGCCGTTCAGGCGGTTTTCGGCGTGAACGGATTTTCTCTGGTGTTGTCTCTGATTGTTTGCGCAGTCGGTTCCGCATTCGCGTGGACTTGGGCTTTCTGCTCACTTTGCGGAGAGAAAAATACTTGGGCTCGGTTCGCACTCGCGTTTTCAAACGCCGCTCTGGCTTCATACCTTTTCCGCTCCATTTCGTCTGATCCTTTATCGGTTTTTCTGATAGGGCTTTTGATCGCATTCGCGGTGCGGTTTGTTCTCAAGCCCCGTTCTTCGCGTTTTATCGCAGGATTTCTCTTTTTCGCGCTTCTGTCCGCCTGTTTACTGACCCGTTTTGCGAACATAACATTTATTCCGGCGCTGTGGGCGGGGGCGTTCTATTTTTTCCGCCCGCGCAAGTTAAAAACCGCCTTTGCGGTCTGCGCTCTTACTCTTCCCGCTTTTGCGATTATCATGGCTGTGCGTGTCGCTCTGAACCTCAGCGAGGGAGTTCATTCATTTTCATTCGGCGGGCACAATTTGCGGACTTTTGAACTTCTTAACGATTTTTTCATTTTTCTCGGCGAGTTGCTTTTCACAACAGGAGGAGCCGGAGAATTTTTCAAAGCGCCGCTTGCGTTTTTTGCCGTTTGCCTGTGCGTTTATGCGCTGTTTTTCAAATTTGCCTGCGGGCGCGGTTTTGAGCGAATAAGCATTTTGAAAGCCATCGCCATTATTTTCGCGGTTCAGACGGCGGGGATGTTGGGGATTTTGCATCTGGCTACCTACGATGTTAAGGGCGGATTGCCTCTTATAGTCGAGGAGAGATATATCTGGCACATTCCGTTTGCCATTATGGGGACTTTTGCCGCGCTTCTGACACACTTCCCGCAAATGCCCGAAAAAAGGGGGAGGCGTATTTTGCGGTTTTCAAAGAAGCTTTTGCCGATTGCTTTTGTTTTTTTGTGCGGACTTCATCTTTTTGCCGCAGCAGGTTACGGAATTTCAAATGCTCTTACGCATACTGTGTCTGCCGGATATTCCGAAAAAGTGCTTTTCTTCAGAGATAAACACGAACTCATCGACAACGGATACATTTGGCACATTCCCAAAAATCACACAATTCGCTACAGATTTGCAGGGCGTCCGCCCGTTCATCTTGAAAATGGCACGGTTTTGAGGTCGCCCGGTGGTCCGATGTGGTGGCAGTTCGGCGAGTCCGATAAAGGAGAACTTCTCTATCCGCCCGCTTTTACATGGGGGGTGCGCTGGGAAAGACTGTTAGAACTTCCCGGAAGGGAGATTTCGGTTCCAAAAGAGTAGAAGAACATCTGTCTTTCTTCATTTTTCACAATTTCATGCCGAAGGGGGGACTTGAACCCCCACGAGCTTGCGCTCACAGGATTCTGAATCCTGCGCGTCTGCCAATTCCGCCACTTCGGCTGTAACCGGTTCTTTCTCCGAGGACGCCTATTTTAACACGCAAGAGCCGTTTTTTCGCTTTAATGCGAAAATCCTTCCTTGACAATGCATAGCCGGTGATTATCTTAACCCTGTTCGGGGCGAGGTGGGTTGTTTTGCATCGGCATTACAAGGGCGTCCTGTTACAAAAAAAGAAATCCAAAACGGAGGAAAGGCTATAATGGCTTCAAAGGTAAAGTTCAGGCCACTTCACGACAAGGTTCTTGTAAGACGGCTAGACGGAGAGGAAAAAACGAAGGGCGGTATCATCATTCCCGACACCGCTCAGGAGCAGTCTCAGGAAGGTGAAATTGTTGCCGTTGGCAACGGTATTGTCGGCGAAGATGGCAAAGTCAAAAAACTTGATGTGAAACCGGGCGATAACGTTCTCTTCAACAAATACGGTGGAACTGACATCAACATTGAGGGTGGAAGTTACGTTGTAATGAAAGAGGAAGACATACTTGCCGTTATCGGTTAAGTGGAAGTTAAAACAAGGAGGAAAAAATGTCTGTAAAGAACATTAAATTCAGCAGGGAAGCGCAGAACTTAATTTTGAGCGGTATTAACAAACTTGCCGACACGGTAAAGGTAACGCTCGGACCCAGAGGCAGAAATGTGCTTATGGAGAAAGCGTTCGGCGCGCCCAACGTTACAAAGGACGGCGTGAGCGTCGCCAAAGAGATAGAACTTGAGGACAGGTTTGAAAACATGGGAGCGCAGATGGTTAAGGAAGTTGCGTCAAAAACAAGCGATGTTGCCGGAGACGGCACCACCACCGCCACCGTTTTGGCGCAGTCCATATTTACCGAAGGCATAAAACTTGTTGCCGCCGGACACGATCCGATGAAACTCAAACGGGGAATTGACAAAGCGGTTGAGGTTGTTGTTGACAGCATCAGGCGGCTCAGCAAACAGACCAAGGACAGAACTGAAATTTTTCAGGTTGCGACCATTTCAGCAAACGGTGACGAAGACATAGGAAACAAAATCGCGGACGCGATGGAGCAGGTCGGAAAAGACGGCGTCATCACCGTTGAGGAAGGCAGGAGCCTTGACACCGAGCTTGAGGTTGTTGAGGGAATGCAGTTTGACAGGGGATACCTGAGCCCTTATTTCGTAACGGATTCCGAAAGGATGCTTGTTGAGCTTGAAGACCCGTTAGTGCTTCTTTTTGACAAGAAAATCGCAAACATGAAAGACCTTGTGCCCCTTCTTGAAGAGGTTGCCAGGAATTCAAACCCGCTTCTTATTCTCGCGGAGGATGTTGAGGGCGAAGCCCTTGCGACTCTCGTTGTGAACAAGATACGCGGAACGCTCAAAGCCGCCGCTGTTAAAGCGCCGGGATTTGGCGACAGACGCAAAGCGATGATTGAGGACATAGGCGTGCTTACCGGAGGAAATGTGATTTCCGAGGAAGCCGGAATGAAGCTTGAAAGCGCCACGGTTGCCGATCTTGGAAAAGCTAAAAAAGTTGTCATAGACAAAGACAACACCACTATCATCAGCGGCGGCGGTAAGAAAGCCGACATAAGCGGCAGAATCAACCAGATTAGAGGGCAGATAGATACGGCGAGCGGCGAATATGACAGGGAGAAGCTTCAAGAGCGCCTTGCCAAACTTGCCGGAGGAGTTGCGGTTATCCGCGTGGGAGCCGCCACCGAATTGGAGATGAAAGAGAAGAAAGACAGAGTGGAAGACGCTCTGAACGCCACACGCGCCGCTGTTGAGGAAGGCATTGTTCCCGGCGGTGGAGTTGCCCTTGTGCGCGCCGTTGAGAACCTTGAGAGCTTCAAAGGTGCGGACGAAGAGGAGCAGGCGGGCGTGAACATAGTGAAAAGAGCCCTTGAGGAGCCGCTCAGGGAGATTGCCAGAAATGCCGGTTGGGACGGCTCAATCGTTATCCAGAAAGTAAAAGAGGGCAAGGCTTCATTCGGTTTTGATGCCGCTTCGCTTCAATACAGAGACCTGCTGAAAGCCGGAATTGTTGACCCGTCAAAGGTTACAAGGTCGTGCATTCAGAACGCGGCGAGTGTCGCGGGGCTTTTGCTCACCACCGAAGCGCTCATAGCGGACGCTCCGAGAGAGCCCGAAATGCCCATGGGCGGCGGCGGGCCCCCGATGACCGGAGGTCCCGGAGGAATCGGAGGTATGATGTAATTTTCCCTTTCTTAGGGTAGTATAAAAACCGGCGTTGTCTTTCAGGGCGACGCCGGTTTTTTATTTTCAAATTCCGCGAAGAACCATGCAAACGAAGAAAAATTTTCTGCTTCCCTCCATTATTGCCGGTGTTGTGCTTGGTATTGTTTCCGGCTCCTTTTTTCCTGAATTCAGTCTGTCTCTGGAATTTATCGGAGACATATTCCTTGACCTGCTGAAAATGATGGTCATTCCGCTCATCATCGTGAGCATAACGCTCGGCGTTATGAAACTGCGCGATTTTAAGACCGTGGGCGCGAAAACGCTTCTCTATTACATGGCGACAACCGCCATATCGGTTTGCATCGGCATAGCGGTTGTTTCTTTGATTCAGCCGGGCTCACCGGAGACGCTCGGAACAATGACCGAAGAGATGAGGTCGCAGGTCCAGGTGCGCGTTGAGGGGAAAAACGCGGGAGTCGAACAGATACTGCACAGCATGATTACTCCCAACATTTTCAAGTCCGCCGCGGATTTTCAAATCCTTCCACTCATAGTTTTCTCTCTGCTTTTCGGTCTGGCTCTGGCGCGATTGGGAGACCGCGCCGCGCCACTTGAATCAGTTTTGACCTCGCTTGACGGGGCGATAATGAAGATTGTCCATTGGATAATAAACCTTACGCCTCTTGGGGTCGCGTGCATAATAGCGGCGAGAATAGGCAAAGCCGGAGGCGGAGAGGCGATTTACGCCATGGCGGTCGGAATCGGAAAATATATGCTCGCGGTTGTAGTCGGGCTTGGAATCCACGGGCTTGTGGTTTTGCCGCTCGTTCTGTTTGTTTTCACACGCAGAAATCCGTTGCAATACCTCAAACATATGAGCAAGGCGCTTCTGACCGCTTTTTCCACGGCGTCTTCCTCGGCAACGCTTCCCCTGACAATGACAAACGCCATTGAGGATGCGAAAGTGTCTCGGAGAGTGGGTAATTTCGTTTTGCCTCTCGGCGCGACCGTTAACATGGACGGAACCGCTCTTTACGAAGCGGTTGCGGTGATTTTCATAGCGCAGGTTTACGCAGTTCCGCTTGACTCGGGTGCGCTTATTATAATATTTCTCACCGCAACTCTCGCCGCCATAGGCGCGGCCGGGATACCCGAAGCGGGGCTTGTTACAATGGTTATTGTGCTTACAAGCGTTGGGCTTCCCCTTGAAGGCATAGGGCTTCTTTTGTCCGTTGACTGGCTTCTTGACCGCTTCAGGACCACCGTCAATGTATGGGGAGACAGCGTGGGTGCGGCTGTTGTGGATAGCACCGCCGGGGGGTAGTAGGGTGCGGGGAGTTTTCCATGTTCACAGTTGCGGAAACGGAGATTGGAAAGTTGCTTGAATTTTTTTACCTGGGGGAGTTTCATATCTACATCAAACCCCTGCTCGCCTTCTGTGTTTCGTTTTTTTTACTGTTTTTTTCGGTCAGGTTTTTGTCTTCCCGCCTGAGGGATATTGCAAAATCCACCGCTAACACTTTTGACGATATTATCGCGGACGCTCTGGGGGAAACGCGCAGTTTTATTCTGCTTGCCGCGTCTCTTTACATCAGCTCGCGTTTTATCAGTCTCGCGCCCGAAACAAGGGAAACCGCAGACGCCATAATAACCACCGCGCTTATTGTTCAGGCGGTTTTGTGGCTGGGGAAAATAGTAAGCGGCTACCTCTTCCACAACTACAAAAAATGGAATATTACCGTCTCGCAGACGGCGGTTTCGATTTTTTTCCTGCGTCTTGTCCTGTGGTCGATAGCGGCGCTTCTTATTCTTGAAAATCTGGGAATTCGCGTAACGCCCCTAATCGCGGGGCTCGGAATCGGTGGAATAGCGCTCGCGCTCGCAGTCCAGAGCATTCTGGGAGAGGTTATCGCGTCCGTTTCAATAATCATAGACAAGCCCTTTGTCGTGGGCGATTTCATCGTTGTCGACGAATTCAGGGGAACGGTTGAAAAAGTGGGTTTGAAGACCACGCGCATAAGAAGCATTTCCGGCGAACTTGTTATTTTTTCAAACAATCATCTCGTTAGCACCACAATACAGAATTATAGAAACCTCCCGCGCCGTCGTAGTTTTTCTAAGATCGGGGTCATATATGGAATGGACGCGGACAAACTCGCGAAGATTCCGCAAATTATCAAAAATATAATAGATGAGCATCCGCAGACTGAATATGAAAGAGTCCATTTTATTGCGTTCGCGGATTTTTCGCTCGATTTTGAGATTGCTTATTATGTTTTAACAAGCGATTACATAGTATATCTTGACGCCGTGCAGGACATTAATCTGGAAATAATCAGAAGATTCCGCAATGAAGGCGTTGAGTTTGCCTATCCCACACAGACCGTGTTCGCGGGCAAGCCCGTGGAAGTTGCGATAAAAAATCAGGTGGAAAATTAATTGTCAAAAAAAATGCTGTGGTCGGGAAGGTTTTCAAAAAATCCCCACCGTATCGCGGCGGAGTTTTCCTCTTCGGTGGATTTTGACCGCCAACTTGCTTTTGAAGACATAGAGGGAAGCGTCGCGCATGTGAAAATGCTCGCCGCTCGCCGGATAATCTCAAAAAAGAATGCAGGCCTGATTTTGAAGGCTCTTGCGGGAGTAAAAAAAGAGATGGAGAAAGGCGTTTTCCCGTTCAAGAGCGAATACGAGGACATTCACCTGAACATTGAAAAGCGCGTTATTGAAAAAATTGGCGATGCGGGGGGAATGATCCACACAGCGCGCAGCCGAAATGACCAGATAGTTCTGGACGAACGGCTTTACCTCAGGCGGCAGACTGCTCTTATTTTTGACGGAATTGCCGCGCTGGCAGGCTCCATAGTTACGCTTGCCGAAAAATATCCGGATGCGGCGATGCCTCTCTACACACACCTTCAAAGGGCGCAACCCGTGCTGGTCGCGCACCATTTGCT
>NZ_CDWCUL010000015.1:0-31792 GCF_977828045.1 Candidatus Mycalebacterium sp.
GAAAACCGGAATGCTTTTTGACGAGGAAACCGTTATGGCCGTTTGCCGCAACATAAGGGATTTTTCGATTAAAAATGTCATCGCCGATCCCGTTATACAATCAAGTTCGGGCGCGAGTCTGCTCACCAAAAACGGAGTGGACGCCCTCAAAAAAGAACTGCTTCCGCTTTGCGGGTTCGTAACCCCGAACATCGCCGAAGCGGAAGAGATTTGCGGGGGCGGAAAAATAGAAACCGCAAAAGATATAAAAAACGCCGCGCGTGAAATTGCCGCGCTCGGAGCGTGCAAGGTTGTGATAACGGGCGGACACCAGAGGAGCGGGCGGGTGATTGACACTTTTTTTGACGGCGCTGAATTTTTTGAGACTGAACGCGAAAGAATCGCCGGCGAAATGCACGGAAGCGGTTGCGTTTTTTCGTCCGCGCTTTGCGCTCTCAAAGCGCTCGGGCGGGGAGACACCGAAGCGGTGGAACAAGCCGGCCGCTTTACGGCGGAAGAGATAAAAAAGTCGCTTAAAGGGGATTTGTTTTGAGCGGAAAAGTGTTCATCGGGCTTGGGTCAAATCTCGGAAACGGCGAGGCGAACTGCGTCAGGGCTCTTTTGCTCATATCGCGTTTCGCGAGTGTCGGGGTGGTTTCGCCAATCTATAAAACCGAGCCGGACGGAGTCGAAGGCGTCCAGCCCTTTTTCATAAACGCGGTCGCGATGATTGGAGGCGCGCCGCCGCCCGAACGGCTTTTGCTTGAACTTCAGGCGGTTGAAAAACAGATGGGCAGAACCGAAAAGGGGAACAACCTGCCCAGAGTGATGGATCTTGACATTCTTTTTCACGGCGAAACGGTTCTTGAAAACCGGTCGCTCAAAATTCCCCACCCGCTCGTCCATTTGAGACGTTTTATTTTGGAACCGATGTCCCGAATTGCGCCCGATTTTGTCCATCCGGTTCTCCGTAAAACCATCGCCGAACTGCTCGGAGAACTTGACGAAACCGCATCCGTTGAAATGCTTGAGAGCGAGTTTTTCCCGTTTGGAAGCGGCGGTTAGCCGCGCGCGAAAATCTCCGCCGCCGTAAGTGTGTTTTTCAGCAGCATCGTTATCGTTACCGGTCCCACGCCGCCCGGAACGGGAGTTATATGCGAGCATCTGGGAAACACGCTTTCAAAATCAACATCGCCCGTAATTTTTCCTTTCTCATCCCGGTTGATCCCCACGTCTATAACGATTGCCCCCTCTTTTACCATGTCGCCTTTTATGAATTCACTGCATCCGATGGCGACTATCAGAATTTCCGCCTCGCGGGTGAAATGCGCGAGATTTTTCGTGCACAGGTGGCACACGGTAACCGTTGCGTCCCTGTTGAGTAACATTGCGGCAACCGGCTTGCCCACTATGTTGCTCCTGCCCACCACCACAACATTCATTCCCTCAACGTTGACGCCGAGCCCGTCAATGATCTCCATAATTCCGTAGGGAGTGCATGAGATAAAACGCGGGTTACCCTCCATAAGCATTCCCATGTTTTCGGGATGGAAACCGTCAACATCTTTGAGCGGCGAAACGGCGCTCAGTATTGTTGTTTCGCTTATGGCTTCGGGCAGGGGAAGTTGGACGAGTATGCCGTGGGTGTTCGGGTCTGCGTTGAGTTTGTCTATAAGGTCAAGCAGTTCTCTCTGGGTTGTTTGTCCGCCGAGCCGGTGCTCTTCGGAACGCATTCCAACCTCAAAACAGGCGCTCCTTTTCCGTGCCACATATATTTCCGAAGCCGGGTCGTTTCCAATAAGAACCGCCGCGAGCCCCGGTGTTACGCCGGTTTTTTCGCGCAGAGTCTCCACCTGCGCCGCGATTTCGCCGCGTATGCATTTGGAGATTTCATTGCCATTTATAATTTCCGCCATTTGAAGATTTTGTCCGGGTCCTTATTCAAAGCAGAGGGCGTACAGGTTACCATATAAACAAGAGTCATAAAATAGACGGCGCGGCGCGAAGGAGATGAAAAATGAGCAACGAAATTGAAAAAACACGCGAGAGAATGGAACGGGTTCCGGTAATAAATCTGCTCGGCGCGAAAATTGTGCGGCTTGAAAACGGGCTGTGCGAACTCACCGCCCCGAAAAAGGAAAACTACGACGGCATTTTTGAAACCTTTCACGGCGGATTGCTGACCACCGTTGCCGACACCGCCGCGGCCGCCGCAGTTTTGACGGTCGCCGGAAACAACGCCGCGATAACAACAACGGACATCAGCATTCGCTTTCTCAATCCGTGCTCGTCCGGCGTAACGGCGGTAGCCAAAGTCATCAAAGCCGGCAGAACACTCTGCCCCGTTCAGGTGGAATTAAAAGATTCCGGCGGCAAAACCGTCTCAATCGCTCAAGTTACCTATATGGTTCTGAACACAGGGTAGCGATTGCCCTTGGAGCAAAGCTTTTTACTTTATAAACAGCACCCGATTCCCTTGTAAATAAAGGCGGAAACGGAGGTTAACAAAATCGCTTAAACCCGTTCAGGACGGCAAAAAGTGAGTAATTTCAAGCAGTTACCCAGAATTTCGCGCCGCCGGGGGCTTCGTTCAGGGGCGTTAAGAAAAAAAGTTAATTAGGTCTATTGACATAGTCTTTGAGAGGTGATAAAAATAACTCCTGAGGTTGGGTAGCAGTTTGGTACTTGTCGTTTTATCATCCTGCTTAACTCCTCAAAACCTCTGGTCGCTATTGTAGCTAGGTAGGTGACCGGAAAACCTATAAAAGGAGGTAATTATATGCCTAGTCATCTCAATGTCCCAAGTAAATATTGGGAAATGACGAAGGAGGTTCCGCCTCCTCCGATTGAGAGGGATATCAAGTCTTGGATCGTAGCGAATCCTTCGGATCCGCTGTGGGACATAGACGTTCTCCCTCTTACGTACACGGACAGTCGTTGGTCAGCTTTTGTAGTCAGCTGTTCAGAAGAGACAAGACGCCGTTTGATTCCGAACCCGCCGCTTGAGCCGTGGGACGGAGACGACGCCGACCTTGTTGAATTCTGGTATGTTGACCACAAAAACACAATGCTTGGTCCGTATCTGGAATTCGGTGTTACCATGTCGGCGTCTTACAAAGACCCTAAAGGTAACGTCTGGAAAGCCGGTTACTACCCGTACATGTACCTTACTGGAGACGCCCCTGTTGACGCGGGTCGTGTTCTGGGATTTCCTAAAAAGATGTCCTACATCCGTTGTACGGTACACGGCGGTGAGAAAGAAACCGATTTCTTCGGATTCGCGATGTCGCGTAACGGTTACCTGCTGCACAGCGCAACAGGTAAGTTCGACGACAAAGAAGTTAAGCCTCCGTATTTTTACGGAAAAACCGACTGGGGCAAATTTAACATGAAGGTTATTACAAGACCTGATGTTTCAAGCTCCGAGTGGCAGCTTGCCTACTTGCCGTCAGAACTCCCGCCTCCCTTTGATTCAATGATCAAAGGACATCGTTTCCAGATTAAACCCGAGCACACCAGAACAGCGTCAGGAGACGCCGTCAACTGGTTTATGCAGGGAACTCCGTTCGACAACATGGGAACGGAGCTCAAGATTGACAAAATAACGGGACTTATCTCGTTCGTGTTCGATCTTGTGATTCCTCCCGCTCAGGTTCTCTGGAATGAGACTTATGAGAGACCCGCTGACTACGCCGGATTTGCAACACCATACAAATACGGCCTCAGGCAGCAGTTCCCCATCAGTCAGGGTTCCTAATAACTTTCAAGGAGGTTAATTGAACTATGGGAATGCAAGCAAATGAGTACAGTTACCCTTGGCTCGCGGAAGGGGAAGTCCCCCCGCTGCCAATGGACAGAGACAGAATAGACATCATCTCTCAAGGTGTTGCCGACCCTGTCTTTGACTACGACATCGTCCCGCTCACCTACACGGAGAGCCGCTGGATGGCTTTTGTTATAAGGGCAGATGAAAACGACATGAAAAAAATTCTGCCTGAGCCGATTCAGCTTCAGGACGACGTTATTGAGTTCTGGTATGTGATACACAAGAACACAATGCTCGGACCCTACATGGAGATGGGTGTGACATTTTCCGCCACCGTTGACGGTGAAGACGGAAACAAATACATGGCGGGATACTATCCCTACATGTACCTGTCAAACGACTCTCCGATTTGGGCGGGCAAAGAGCCTTTCGGATTTCCGAAAAAGGCCGCGTACATCGCCGCTTATGAGCATGGAACGAATAACAACTATTTCAACATGCTGATGGAGCGCCGCGGTTACATTCTTCACACTGCCAACGGACGCTACTCCGACAAAGAGCTGTCAGTAAAACCGACGTTTTACGGACAGACGGACTGGGGACGGATGAATTACCGCATCACGACCCGCCCGGATGTAACCAACAGTATCCACGAGGTTACATATCTGCCATCGGAGCTGCCCCCGGCTTTTGGAACGGGACACCGCTTCCAGCTGGACCCGGACAGTGTAAGAACAGCCACGGGAGATGACATCCGCGCTTGGTACATGTCAGGCACGCCTTTTGACTTTATGGGCGGCCAGATACCGGCTAAAGAGATTGTTGGATTGATAAGTTTTACTTTCAACCTGATAATCCCGCCGGCCAAAACGATTTGGACCAGGACGGTTGAGAGGTCAGCGGACGACTTGGGTGCCACGGACAGCAGGGCAATTGCCTACGCTAAACCGTTTGAGTACACAATGCGTCACCGCTTCCTGCTCCCGCAGTACAGTCAGGGCTAATAAACGCCTTAGCATTGTGCTAAAAATTGGAGGGCTGCCGCAAGGCAGTCCTCCTTTTTTTATGTATAATCCCCTTCGTCCGCACAGCGGAAAGCCCGCCATATCAAAATGCCGTCAGCGAAAAAAGCCCTCATAAGCGTCTCGGACAAAACTGCGGTTGCCGACTTTGCGCGGGAATTGAGCGAACTCGGAATTGAAATCCTCTCCACGGGCGGAACGGCGGCAACACTTGCCTCTGCGGGCGTTGCGGTAACAAAGGTTGAGAGTGTTACGGGCGCGAAAGAAATACTCGGCGGCAGAGTCAAAACGCTTCACCCGAAAATTCACGGGGCAATCCTCGGCATAAGAGACAACCCCGAACACGCAAAACAGATGACCGAAAACGGCATTGAGCCGATTGATATTGTGGTCGTGAACCTATATCCGTTTGAGCAAACAATCTCCAAGCCCGGCGTGTCTTTAAGCGAGGCGATAGAAAACATAGACATCGGCGGACCCGCAATGGTGCGGGCGGCGGCGAAAAACCACGCGTTTGTGGCGGTCGTTACCGACCCTGCAGACTATCCCGCCATCATTGAGGAAATCAAAAACTCAGGCGCGGTCAGCGGACAAACCCGCCTCAACCTCGCCCGCAAAGCGTTCGCGCTCACAGCGCAATACGACTCTGCAATAACGGCGTTTTTGTCGCAGGGTGAAAAAGCGGACGGCGCGGACTTTCCGGACAGCATCACCATCAACCTCACAAAACGGATGGATTTGAGATACGGCGAAAATCCGCACCAGAAGGGAGCGTTTTACACTTTGCGGACGACCGATGCGTGCGTTTCAACCGCACGGCAAATACAGGGCAAGGAGCTCTCGCTCAACAATATCTACGACACGGATTCCGCGTTTGAACTCGTGAAGGAGTTTGACGACCCCCGGGACGGCGCGGCGTGCGTGATTGTGAAGCACAACAATCCGTGCGGAGTCGCGCTTGGCGACACTCCGGCGGACGCTTTCACAAAAGCAAAACAGTGCGACCCGGTGAGCGCGTTCGGCGGTATTGTCGCGCTCAACCGCGCGGCGGATGCGGACATCGCGCGCCTCATAGCCGATATGTTCGTTGAAGTGGTCATCGCTCCGGGGTTTTCGGAGGAATGCGTCAAAATCCTTTCCAAAAAGGAAAACCTGCGGGTTCTGGAAACTCCGGCGATAAACAAAAAACGCACGGAGAATTACGACATCAAAAAGGTCTCGGGCGGCGCGCTCATACAGGACAGAGACTCAACCGCCGATGAGGATTTTGAATCCGCCGCCTCACCCACGGAAAGAAAACCCACCGCCACCCAAACCGCCGATATGCGTTTCGCGTGGAAGGTTTGCAAGCATGTGAAATCAAACGCCATAGTTTTTGCCGGAAACGGCGCGACAATCGGCATCGGCGCGGGACAGATGAGCAGGGTGGATTCGGTAAAACTCGCCGCGATGAAGGCTCAAAGCCCGACTGAGGGCTGTGTTATGGCGTCAGACGCGTTCTTTCCGTTCAGAGACGGAATTGACGAAGCGGCAAAAGCCGGAATAAAAGCGGTTGTTCACCCCGGCGGCTCAATCAGGGACGAAGAAACCACATCCGCCGCGAATGAACACGGAATGGCGGTTTTACTGACGGGCGTCAGGCATTTTAAGCATTAATGCGAAAATTTACATTCCCTCTGCGGACGCGGGAACAAACTCTTCCATAATGGTTCCGGTTGCTCTGCGGAGAGCCGCAAGAGAGATTTGGTAATCCGCGAGCGCGCGAACGCGCCTTGACTTCGCTTCGGCGAGGCCTCTCTGGGCTTCCAGCACCTCGCGTGTTGTGGAAAGCCCGGCAGAGTATTTTTCCTTTTCGGCTTCAAGAACCTCTTCGGCAAGACCAAGGGCAATGTCAGACGCTTCAACCCGCCTGTATTCGCTCCATGCCGTGTCCGCCGCCGCCTTAACTTCAAGCGCGACCCGTTCCTTGATTTTGCGGTGTTCAAAAACCGCCCTGTTCTCCTCGGCTTGCGCGACTTCGTAAAGCCCCGCCGCATGGCGGTTTCCTATGGGAACGGTCATTGTCAAACTCGCGCCCCATGTTACAAAATCGCCGTCCGCCGCTCCTGAAACGGAGTCGGAAAATCCCCCCGGAAAAGAGGCGGGAGCAACGGGTAACAGATCCCCGAACGATCCGCGCGCGGGGTTGTCCTCTCCGGCAAGTCCGCGCAGAGAGAGAAAACCCTCAACCGAAAGTTGAGGAAGACGCTGGTTCGCGCGGTAAATCTTTTCCTGCCCGGCAATCTCCAGTTTTTTGAAAGCCGTTTTTAACTCCTCCCTGTTTTCAAACGCCGTGCCAATCAATTCGGCTATTTTCGTTCCTTCGTGAAAATCCGCGCCCGGGCGGTCTGTCAGTTCAATGCGTGCGGCGGAGGGCAGCCCAAGCGTTTCTTTCAACTCATCGGACGCTCTTCTGAGGCGGTTTTCCGCCTCTATGAGGTCCACTCTGCGCTTTGCGACCTCCGAACCCGCCTTAACCTCGTCAAGACGCGGCAAAACACCTTCCCTTACCTTGACATGGTTTCTTTCAAACAAGTCAATCGCGAGTTCAAGATTTTGCCGCCTCAATTCATGCTCGCTACGCGCGGCGACAAGGTTCCAGTATTCACGCTCAACCTTCAGAAGCGTGTCCGACACTTCAATCTCCAGTCCGGACTGCGCGATTTCCGCCCGCAAAGTTTCGGTTATTAGAAAGGTTTTGTTCGTTTTCAAACCAAAATTGCGCAGAAGGTCATGCCCGATTTTCATATCCAGTTTTGAATAAAACGCGGGACTTAAAGACTGAACGGGCGAGTCGGTTTCTTCGCGCGAAACCGATGCCTTGAACAGGTCGTAATATCCGCCGGTGGGGAGCACTCCCGAAACGCCGATGCTCGCCTCAAAATCGCGGATTTGAACACCGCCGCCGGAAACAAATGAAGACGTGGACGGCTCGTCCTCACTTTCGTAAGACGATTTGATTTCCAAAACGGGGTCAAACTTGCCTTTTTCCGCCTTGATTTTCGCGGCGGACGCGCGAACGGACTGTTTGCTTATCAGAATGTCTCTGTTGTTTTCAAGCGCGAGAACTCTCGCCTGTTCAATGGAAAGGGAAACGGTGGTTCCGCTCTCAAAGCCGTAAGTTTGCGCGCCCGCGCCGAAAGCGGGAAACAGCAACGCAACTGAAAAAATTATTGTTAATGATGAAAAACCCACAAAACCACCCCAGGTAAAAATTATAACCTCTTATGAGAAAAATGCTTAATTAGAGGAAAGCGAATCAAGATGAACCGTCAGAACGGTCTGCAGAGACCAAAGCCGGTTATTTTTGTGACTGTATTGGTCTTTATACGCGTTCCACAGAGCCTCATATGCCTGCCGTTTGAACGCTCTGCCGGTAGTCTCATCCTTAGAGGCATCGGGAGGAATAAACAATCTGGTGGGTCCCGTTGCGCCGTCTTCAAAACTCTGAATAACAGGCACATCCTCTATAACCGCAGTCAGCTGTCCTCCGGTGGTTGAATCACCGTTCCTGTCAACAAACTCAACGGTTACGCGCGCGGCATTATCCATGTTGGCGCGGTCGGCGGTAGGAGGAGTAAAAAACCGCACATTTTCAAGGTCGTAATCTATGTCGTCATCACTGCGGCGGACGATTTCATTAAACCCCTGCCCCCTGAACATCTGTTTCAAACCGTCTCCCGCAAAGACCACGCTTCCCGTAAGGTCAAGAAAAACACCCTTCGCCAGACGGAAACTGAAAGTGGTTTCAAGCTCCGTGCCGATAAATCCGCTTATGTTTTCGCCGTCAACAAAAAGGTCTTGCGTCTGGTTTGTCCACGCGGTAAGCCACTGGTTTTTCACAATCAGCCGGTCGGCGAGTTTGAAATCAATGTAGGCGCGCGCGTAGCGTGTGTTCTGAATTCCGCCCGACTGGTGAGAGAAAACCCTGTTGTTCGTGCTCTGGTATATGTTCGGAATAATGTGTTCAAGAAGAAAATGGTCGGCGTTGTAAGCGCTGCTGAATGAGAGAATGCCGCCCTCAAGCGAGCCGTTCTCCCAGTAATTGCTCGCCCTGTCGCCGTCAACCCAGCCGAATTCGCCGCCGAACACCTGAACCGTGCTCTCCGGCAGAAACTCCAACCTCGCGACCCACGCAACATGGTGGTCAATGTCAACATTGTCGCGCCTGTTAAAAGCCGCCACGCGGTTACAACTGGCATCTATGCAGTCCCTGAAAGCGTTAAGGTCCGTCAGCTGTCCAAACGCCCCGTGCAGTTCCGCGGCAAAGCGGAAATCTCCGCGTTTTATGTCCGTTGTGAAGGAATAAATCGTAAGCTGGTCAAGGTTGCCCTCCGCGCCGAGAAGGTAGTTTCCGCCTCGCACGAAGTTGTCCTGTTTTATCCAGGGGTAGATGTAGGAACCCAGTGTAATGTCCGAACTGTTTGCATCCGGCGCGGGCCTGTTATACACCACCGCGCCGCCGATTCCGTCATAAGCGGCTCCGGTGGCTCTGAGTTCGGTTCCGCCCGTCCACAAATCGGCAAAAATCATTCCCGTTATGGTTGAGCCGGAATTGAGGTCGGCTGTTTTCGCGAATAAAATCCGGTCAAACATCCGTCCGCCGTCCGAAGAGGGGTCTGTTCCGGAGTTCGCGACAATTCCAAGTCCCCAGTTCCACGGCTGGCGTCCGACACGCAGATAACCGTAGTTGTGCGGAAGGTCTATCTCAAGATAGGCGAAACGCAGATTAAACCAGCCCGCGTCCCGCTCAACGGCGGTTTCCGGCAGTAAAGCCGGGTTACCGTTGTCATCCGCACTTCTTCTTGCGCCTGCGGGCGAAAACCCGTCTCTGTCGCTGGCTGTGCGTCTGTCAAGATAGGCGACCCGGTCATATACGGGCGTGAGTATGTTGCCTTTATATCTATCAGAGCGGGAAATGCCTGAATTTACAAGTGTGGAGCCGCCGCCAAGAAGCTGGTCCGTCTGGCCGCCCCAAATTACGTTGTCCGCCACATCAACCTGAACAACAATCGCGGCGTTATCGCCAAGTTCCAGTCTGGGGGTTACACGAAGTGTGCTGTCAACAAAGAATATTCTGTCTTTTGTGCCGCCCGCTATGTAAGAGGGGTCAAGATAGGTGGCTTTGTTTAAGTATTTAGCTCTTGTTCTGAAATAACTCGGGTAGGAATCCAAGTCTATTTCCACAGCATGCGAAACCGCAGAGCCGGCAAAAACGGCTATGACAGCCAGAACAATACACTTTGAAAATACTTTAATCATTTATCAATTCTCCAAAACCCGTCCCGCATATAACTAGGAACTACGTGGCAAAAACCCACCGACCTCTTTCATTATCTCCTTCATTATACAAAGAAGCGGTAATTTTTCAAGAAACTATTTTGTTTTTGTAGAAGCACATTCGGGGTTTTTTCGCAGGCGCGGACAATCGGCGCAACCTCCAAAGAAACGCTCCGGCGCAAAGGCATAAAAAAAGCGGCGATCTTTGTAAGAACGCCGCCTTAATTTATTTCCCTTTACCTTAGATGAGTTAAAGGAAAGTTATTTCTATTTCAGCCCTCAGGACGACTTGAAGAATTCGTCTATGTAAATAATCAGACGAGTCTGAACGCCCCAGAGAAGGTCTTCCGCTTTCTGACCGCCTGTCACCTGATCATCAAAAAACGTCTTAAGAGAAGCAGGATTCGTGTGCCCCTGACTAGCAAATGAGTCATTCTCCCGCGCAAAAGCCTGCGCTTCAAGAAGGTCGGTCAAACCCTCACCGGCAAAGATAACACTGCCGATGATGTCAAGGTCAACACCCGGATGGATTTCAACCGTAACCGTTCCTTCAATCTCGGTTCCGAGGTAACTGCTTGATTTAGTCTTCGGTTGAATAAGTGTGGCGGTCTTTCTCGCTCTAACCGTATCAGAAGTGGCAGAATCAACGGCACCAAGTACAACACGACCTGCGTCGGGCCCAAACGCGTTGTCAACAGCCCCCTGCGTAAAAGAGTTACTAATATTTCCAAAACCCACATCTCTTATCAGGCCGTCGGTCTGCTGGTTCCAACCAACGAGAATCTGCGGCTTAAACGAAACTCTCCCCGTAATGGGAATGTCCGCGTAAACACGCGTGTAGTAAGCGTTCTGAACGCTCGCGTCAGTTTTTGCAAGAATGTTTCCGTGCGCGTCCTGATAGATGGACGGCATTACGTGCTTGAACAAAAGGTTGTCAAGGTTGTAAGCCGGGTTGAAGACGATAACACCGCCCTCAATGTCGCTTCCGTTAACCCAGGTGTCGCCATCGTTTTTGTCACCGTCAGCCCATCCGAACTCCACTCCAATATTGTTCAGGTATTCAATTCCCGGCGCGCTGTATTCCGTGCGAAGCGCAAAGAGAACAGCGTTCTTAATTTTGGAATCTTCTGCGCCCAAAATGTTCTGGATTTCACCAAATCCGCCCTGAAGCTCAAAGGCAAATCTCCAAGCGGCTCCTTTGAGGTCAACAAGACCTGAGTAGAGCGTGTATCTGTCAAGATCACCAAATCCGCCGATGAACGTGTCCTGATGAATGTAAGGGAACACGTAAGCGCCGGCTGTAAAGTTCAAGCCGCCCGCATTGGGGTGGTTAAACACACCCGCGACAGCGCCGCCGTCCCAGCCGTCTCCGCCGCCGGTGTTAAGACCGGTTCCCTGCGTGATCCTGTCGGACACGAAAATAAGTGTGAAAGTGCTTTCCTCTCCTGAGGAAAAGGTTTTCAGCCACAGGAATCTGTCAACCAGAAAGCCCCCGTCGCTGTGAGGGTCCCAACCGCCGTTGGCGAGGATACCAAGTCCCCAGTCAAACGGCTGACGACCAACCCTTATAAATCCAAGATTGTTCGGAAGAACAACATCCGCGTGAAGCATGCGGACATTGAAAAATCCCGCATCTTCTTCAACCGCGCAGAACTTGCCGAATGAGAGACAGTCACTGTTCGCGTTTCCGTGAAGAATTGTGCCTCTGAACTTGTCGCTCGGTGAAATGCCTGAGTTCACAAGTGTGGAGCCGCCGCCAAGAAGCTGGTCCGTTTGGCCTCCCCAAATGTTGTTGTCAAACACATCAACCTGAGCCCGCACCGTTACAGAATCTGTCAACTGTAACTGCGGCGTTAAACGCAAAGTTGTATCCACGAAGAAAATAGTGTCATCCTGCTTCGTTGCGGATGCCGATTTGTAAGTTGCGCCGCTTATGTAGCGCGCTCTCGTGGACATGTAACTGGGAAATCCTCCCAGACTGAGCTCCACAGCGGATGCCGGAACAGCCACCGTAACAGCCAGAAAAAACATTATAATCCAATTAGATTTTCTCATTGCCTCCTACCTCCCTTAAGTTAGGAACACTGGAACAAGGGGATAAAAAAAGCCCTCAATTCCGATGGTTATTATAGCAAAAGAACCAATCAGTGGTCAATCGCCAATAGTTAATCATGGAACCGTTGAACAGAATCAAACCCCAATCCGTTCGTGCACAGTTATTTTATACACAGCGCGGGTAACAATTCAAGTGGATATCAAAATTTAACCAAATTTTCCGCTCTCCGGCGCGAAGGCATAAAAAAAGCGGCGATCTTTGTAAGAACGCCGCCTTAATTTATTTCTCTGTTTCTGTCCTCTCAGGACTTGAAGAATTCGTCTATGTAGATAATCAGACGAGTCTGAACGCCCCAGAGAAGGTCTTCCGCTTTCTGGCCGTCCACCACATTATTCCCTATAATCGGGTCTGGATTAAACCTATCGGCGAGAAATCCTGCATTCGGGTGCCTAAGATTTAAGAAATTCTCCCGCACAAAAGCCTGCGCTTCAAGAAGGTCGGTCAAACCCGCGCCGGCAAAGATAACACTGCCGATGATGTCAAGGTCAACACCCGGATAGATTTTAATCGAAACCGTTCCTTCAACCTCGGTTCCGAGGTAACCGCTTGAATCAAACCCCTCTGAAGCAACTGAGACGGACTTTCTACCCGCAGCGCCGGAATTGTCCTCGCCAAGTATTAGACGACCTACGCCATCCCCAAGCTCGGCGGCAACAAGCGCGGCATCAACCTGCTCCTGCGTAACCGAGTTAGGAATACTTCCAAAACCCGCATTTCTTATCAGGTTGCCGGTCTGCTGGTTCCAACCAACGAGAATTTGCGGCTTAAACGAAACTCTGTCATGAACGGGAATGTCCGCGTAAATGCGCGTGTAGTAAGCGTTCTGAACGCTCGCGTCCGTTTTTGCGATAGTGTTCGGGTGAGCGTCCTGATAGATGGACGGCATCACGTGTTTGAACAACAGGTTGTCAAGGTTGTAAGCCGGGCTGAAGACGATAACACCGCCCTCAATGTCGCCTCCGTCTCTCCAAGATGAGCCATCGTTTTTGTCACCGTCAGCCCATCCGAACTCCACTCCAAAATTGTCCAGGTATTCAACTTCCGGCGCGGTGTATTCCGCGCGAATCGCGAAGATAACAGAGTTCTTAATTTTGGAATCATTTCTGCCAAGTTCCGCTGTGTTGCCAGCCGCTGTATCGGCAGCCCCTCCGATTTCACCAAATCCGCCCTGAAGCTCAACGGCAAATCTCCAGGCATCTCCTTTGAGGTCAATAAGACCGGAGTAGAGCGTGTATCTGTCAAGATTGCCAAATCCGCCGAGGAACGCATCCTGATGGATGTAAGGGAACACATAAGTGCCGACTGTAAGGTTAACGCCGCCGCCCACATCGGGGTTGTTATACAAACCCGCAATAGCGCCGCCGTCCCAACCGTCTCCGCCGCCGGTGTTAAGACCGGTTCCCTGCGTGAACCTGTCGGACACGAAAATAACTGTGAAAGTGCTGTCCTCTCCCGCGGAAAAGGTTTTGAGCCACAGGAATCTGTCAACCAGAAAGCCCCCGTCGCTGTGAGGGTCCCAACCGCCGTTGGCGAGGATACCAAGACCCCAGTCAAACGGCTGACGACCAACCCTTATAAACCCGAACCCGTTCGGAAGAACAACGTCTGCGTGAAGCATGCGGACATTGAAAAATCCCGCGTCTTTTTCAACCGCGCAGAAATTGCCGAATGAGAGACAGTCAGTGCTCGCGTTTCCGTGAAGAATTGAGCCTCTGAACTTGTCGCTCGGTGAAACGCCTGAATTAACAAGTGTGGAGCCGCCGCCAAGAAGCTGGTCTGTCTGGCCGCCCCAAATGTTGTTGTCAAACACATCAATCTGAGCCCGCACCGTTACAGAATCTGTCAGCTGTAACTGCGGCGTTAAACGCAAAGTTGTGTCCACAAAGAAAATGTCACTGGTGGTATCTCTGTTAGACGACAAATCGTCAAACGCAATAGCCGATTTGTAAGTTGCACCGCTTATGTAGCGCGCTCTCGTGGACATGTAACTGGGAAATCCTCCCAGACTGAGCTCCACAGCGGATGCCGGAACAGCCACCGTAACAGCCAGAAAAAACATTATAAGCCAATTAGATTTTCTCATTACCTCTCCTACCTCCCTTAAAGTTAGGAACACTGGAAAAAGGGGATAAAAAAAAGCCCTCAATCCCGATGGTTATTATAGCAAAAGAACCAATCAGTGGTCAATCGCTAATAGTTAATCATGGAACCGTTGAACAGAAACCCCAATCCGTTCGTGCGCAGTATTTATACACGGCGCGGGCAACAATTCAAGTGTATATCAAAATTTAACTAAATTTTCCGTTCAAGCGCGAAGGCGGCCGCGCAACCCCAAAACTTACAAATCGGTATAAGCGCTCCGGCGCAAAGGCATAAAAAAAAAGCGGCGATCTTTGTAAGAACGCCGCCTTAATTTATTTCCCTTTACCTTGATGAGTTAAAGGAAAGTTATTTCTGTTTCAGTCCTCAGGACTTGAAGAACTCGTCTATGTAAACAACCAGACGAGTCTGAACGCCCCAGAGGATGTCTTCTGCCTGCTGGCCGCCTGCATTCTCAGCAGCAGTGTTAATTTCAGCTGCGGTTGTGAATGCGGTGCTACCTGCCGTAGCATTGTCCCGCGCAAAAGCCTGCGCTTCAAGAAGGTCGGTCAAACCCTCACCGGCAACTATAACACTGCCGATGATGTCAAGGTTGATACCCGGGTGGATTTCAACTGTAACCGTTCCTTCAATCTGGGTTCCGAGATAACCGCCTGCTTCAGGCTTCGGCTGAACTGCCGTAACAGCTCTATTAGCAGTGTCGTTATCCGGACCAATAAACGCCAGAGCGGTAGCGGTAAGAGCGTCATCGCCAGTAGCCGCAAGAGCGGTTGTGGCAGCTCCGTCCGAAATCGTTCCCAGTAACGCGCCGTTCTTTATAATGCCTTCAGTCTCCTGGTTCCAACCAACGATAACCTGCGGCTTAAACGAAACTCTCTCCGTAACGGGGATGTCCGCGTAAACACGCGCGTAGTAAGCGTTCTGAACGCTCGCGTCAGTTTTTGCAAGAATGTTCGGGTGTGCGTCCTGATAGATGGACGGCATTACGTGCTTGAACAAAAGGTTGTCAAGGTTGTAAGCCGGGTTGAAGACGATAACACCGCCCTCAATGTCGTTTCCGTTAACCCAGGTGTCGCCATCGTTTTTGTCACCGTCAGCCCATCCGAACTCCGCTCCCACAACATTAAGGTAATCAACTGTCGGTGCCGTGTATTCACCACGAACCACCCACAGAAGAGCGTTCTTAATTTTGGAATCTTCTGCTCCTAAAATGTTCTTGATTTCACCAAATCCGCCCTGAACCTCTCCGACAACTTTCCATGAGTCGCCTTTGACGTCAATAAGACCGGAGTAAAGCGTGTATCTGTCAAGATCACCGAATCCGCCGATGAACTTATCCTGATGGATGTAAGGGAACACGTAAGCGCCGAATGTTGCGTTAACACCGCCCATGTTGGCGTGGTTAACAACAACCGCGACCGCTCCGCCGTCCCAGCCATCTCCGCCGCCGGTGTGAAGACCTGTGCCCTGCGTGAGTCTGTCAGAGACAAAAATCGCAGTCAGGGACATGTCCGGACCAAGCGGGAAACCTTTCAGCCACAGGAATCTGTCAACCAGAAAGCCCCCGTCGCTGTGAGGGTCCCAACCGCCGTTGGCGAGGATACCAAGACCCCAGTCAAACGGCTGACGACCAATCCTTACAAATCCGAGCCCATTCGGAAGAACAATATCTGCGTGAAGCATGCGGACATTGAAAAATCCCGCGTCTTCCTCAACCGCACAGAAATTGTTGAATGCAAGACAGTCAGTGCTCGCGTTTCCGTGAAGAATTGAGCCTCTGAACTTGTCGCTCGGTGAAATGCCTGAGTTAACAAGTGTGGAGCCGCCGCCAAGAAGTTGGTCGGTCTGACCTCCCCAAATGTTGTTGTCAAGAATGTCAACCTGAGCCCTGATGGTTACCGAATCGCTCAAAACAAGTTGAGGGGTAACTCGCAGGGTTGTGTCCACGAAGAAAACATTGTCGTCCTGCTTCGTTGAACTCGCATTCCTGAAAGTTGCGTTTTCAATGTAGCGGGCTCTTGTGGACATATAACTGGGAAATCCTCCCAGATTAAGCTCCACAGCGGATGCCGGAACAGCCACCGTGACAGCCAGAAGAAACATTATAAGCCAATTAGCCTTTCTAATGTCTCCTATACTATTAGATTTTCTCATAGTCTCCTACCTCCTTTGAAACCTAACCTGACGGGCTCAGTATGAGTCCGCAAATTCAAGGGCATTATAAACCAAAGCCGAAAAAGCGTCAAGCACTATTCTAAATTAAAATGCACAGGAAAAAGCAGTCCCCTAAAATCACCCTCAATCAGTTTCGCGCTAAACTACAACAACACGGCAAAAAATTCAAGAGTTTTTTGAAAAGCCGTCTCTAAAAATAAATTTGAACCTGACCTCTGTAAGTGGTTGTTTCCTTGTCCTTCGTGGGACTTATGCCGTTTTTCTCGTTCCCGTATGTGTAATCAAGTTGAACTTTCGCGCGGTGTTTGGCGATATACCAGTTCAAACCGCCCGTGCACTGCCATTCATCGCTGACGGATGCGTCTGAGTCGTAATCCGCGTATGCGCAACGCGTGGCAACCTCAAACCCCGGAGTCAGCATAAATCCGCCCTGAACGCGATAGGCGGTGTGGGACAGGGTTCGGTAATTGTTATCTTTATCTTTTGCCGAGCCGTAGTAGTAAGCGGCTTCAAGATTCGCCCTCTCTATCTTGGCAATCAGGTCAACCGTAAATCCTTCTTTGCCATTGTCTCTTGTTACGGAAACAACCTCAGTTGCCTCTCCAACACGCTGTTGCACCACATCCGTGTCAGTGTCGTAGAAACCGCCCGCCCCAATCGCGAAAGTCGGAACTTTCGCGAAGTTCGGCAAGGTTTTGTAATCGCCGCCCGCGGTGAATGAGCCGCTTGAGTGTTCCAATTTGCCGCAACAGAGATTTATCTGAACGCGTCCGGCAAAGAGCATATTGTCCATATCTTGAAATATTTCATCGTCTTCCTGAAACAGTCCGCCCCGATAAGCAATTATGTTTCCGAGAACGCCTCCGACTGAAACGCCGTCCGCTCTGTTAGTGCCAATGACGAAGTTTCTTATAAAAGAGCGGTCAACAAACTGCAACGCCGATGAGGAATTGAGCGCCTCGCGCCCGTATGGAACTTTGTATCTTCCCACTTTCAGGTCCGCCGCCGTGCTTTTGACTAAAACAATGAAGGCCTCCCCTATCTTTATTTCTTCCGTTTCGTCTGAGAGAACAACGCCTGCCATGTTTATTTCCGGCGTTTTGTTTGTGCGGCCGGCGCTTCCGGCAAGTTGTAAGCCCCATTTAATCCACTCTTTGTAAGCGTGTCCGCCGTATTTGAGTCTCAGACGGCGAACCATAAAATCGGTTGAGATGTCTGAATCACCGGGTGTGTTGTCAGTTACGGCCTCTCCGCGGAACTGAATGAGTATGTTCTGTTTAATTTTGAACCCTCCGTCCCTGCTCTCGTAATACAGATCTTCTTCGTATCCGAATTTGCCGTCAATCATTGATTGCGCAAAAGACTGCGCCGGCATCGCCAAAGCAACTGCGGCGAGAACCGCCGCCGCGAAATATTTTGAAAACTTCATCTTTTTTACAATCCCTTTGTTTTATGGGAAAACGCTACCCACTTTTGCCGATTATTTATAACAAGGGGAAGTTAATGCCCCGTAAACACCTTATTAAGGAAGCGTTAAATCGGATATATTGGGTTATCAGGCGGTTATGTCCAAAACAATAGCAATTGTTGATGATGAAAAAGACATTCTGGAAATAGTGTCCTCCGCGCTCAAAAGCGAGGGGTTTAGAACAAAAACCTTCCGGAATGGCAGGGAGTTTCTGCTCTCCGCAAGTTCGGTGAAGCCCGATTTGGCGCTTCTTGATTTGATGATGCCCGAAATGGACGGAATTGAGGTGTGCAAACAACTCAAAAATTCGGCAAAAACGGCGGACATTCCCGTAATTATGGTTACCGCGCGCGCAACTGAAATTGATGTTGTGCTGGGGCTTGAAATCGGAGCCGATGACTACATAACAAAGCCGTTCAGCATGCGTGAGGTTGTTGCGAGGATCAAAAGCGTTCTGCGCAGAGGGAAAAGCGCGGGCGGTGATGACGAGACCATTGAAATCGGGAAACTCAAAATAGACGGAAAAAGTTTTGTCGCTTCGGTGAAAGGCAAACCCATTGACCTCACGGCGACACAGTTCAGAATTTTAGAGTTTCTCGCGAAAAACCGGGGCAACGTGCTCAGCAGGGACCAGATAGTCAAAAAGAAAAGCGAATGGGACGACCGCCTCGCGTATGACCGCACGGTTGATGTGCATATAAAACATCTGCGGGAAAAAATCGCGGGTAGCGGCGTTGAGATAAAAACCGTTCGCGCCGTGGGCTACAAACTGGATACGGCGGACGGGGAGAAACATTGAGAGTTTCCGCTCTCGCGGTTTTTCTATGCGCGGTTGCGGGCGCGCTTGCCTACATTAATTCAGACTCAAGCGGCACCGCGGCGGCAATCGCCGGTGCGGCGGCGCTCGCGGCGCTCGGTGCGGCAATCGCGGCGCGGAGAAGAGGGGATGTGATTGAGCGCAATGTTACCGGGTTCGCGCAGACGCTTCTGTCAAAACAGTTCGCCCGCTACGACCCGCTTTCGCACGGCGGCGAAAGCGAAATGGCAAAGGCGCTCAATAAAGCCGCGCGGGAGTTTCAGAGCCGCGTTCGCGCGGGCGATGAGCAAAGGGCGCGGCTCTCGGTTTTTCTCAATCAGATAAGGGAAGGCGTTTTGTGCGTTTCCACAGGGGGCCGCGTTACCGCCGCAAACGAAAGCGCGCGGGCGATGCTGGGCTCAAGCGGAGAGATTGTCGGCAAAAACTATTGGGAGGTTATTTTCAGTTCCGAAATCAGAGGGCTGATAAAAGACGCGCTTGAAAGCGGCGGGAACGAGCCCCTGCGGCGCGAGGTGGCAAACCTCTATCCGGCGAAAAACTTTTATGTGGCGTCCGCGACTCGCGGCGAAGGGCGCGATGAGGTAACGCTTGTTCTGTTTGACTCAACCGAGATGAAAAAACTTGAAAAAGCGCAAAGGGATTTTATCACCAACGCGTCCCACGAAATCCGCACTCCGCTCACTTCAATAATGGGCGCGGCGGAGCAAATCGCCCGGAGCGCGAGCGGTGAGACGGAAAAATTCGCGCAGATTTTGAAAAGAAACACCGAACGGCTCGCCGAGTTGTGCGGGCGCATTATAAGTCTGTCGGAGTTGGGAGAATGGCGCGGCGGAGAGGAAAGTTTTGCGCCGTTCAACCTCAATGACGCGGTGCTGAGCGCGGTGGATTTGATGCGCACGGCGGCGGAGAAGAAAAACATCACGATAGAGATTGAAGAGGAGCCGGACATCACGATGACCGGTGACCGGCTGATTATTGAGAATATGCTTGTGAACCTGATTGAAAACGCCGTTAAATACTCGTATGAGGATTCGCGGGTGCGCGTGAGCGTGAACAGTGGCGGGGGCGGGGGGCGTGTGTCGGTGAGCGACAGCGGCGAGGGAATTAAGCGCGGCGAGAAGGGCAGGATTTTTGAGCGGTTTTACAGAGGGGAGAGCGCGCGAACGGAGGCGGGCAACGGGCTTGGTTTGAGCATCGCGCAAGAAGCGGTGGAAATTCACGGCGGCGCGATAACGGTTGAAAGCGAGCCCGGGCGCGGAAGCGTTTTTACGGTTTCGTTCGGCGCGAAAACCTGAAAGCGCTTCAGGCGTGTTTTATGACATCGCCGGTTATGAGGTAATAGGTGTCTTCGGCAATATTGGTGGATAAATCCGCCGCCCTTTCCAGATTTCGCGCGATAACGATGGCGCAGGTCGCCGCGGGAGTGGCTTCGGGAACGATTTTTATGTGTTTGAGCGTGCCCTCCACAATTTCTTTTTCCAGCGTGTCCACCTCGTCGTCCTTTTTGGACACTTCAAGCGCGAGGTCTTTGCGTTTGTTTATGAACGCGTCAACGCTCATTCTGAACATTTCAAGCGCTCTGTCTCCCATCTCCGCCGCCCTTGTCATAACCGCGAGCGGCGGAAATTCCGAACTTTTGCCGACAAGCCGCGCGATATTGACCGCGTGGTCGCCGATTCTTTCCACGTCGTTGTTGATCTTCATAACCGCGATTGTGGTCCGGAGCATCTCCGCTTCGGGCGCGTAAAGGCTGAACAGGCGGACACATTTTCCGTCCAAATCCACCTCTCTGGAATCAACATCGTTGTCCATCTCCTTTATTTCGGCAATTCTGGACTTGGAGTCCGCGGGGTCGCGGATGAGACCGATGCTTTTTTCAAGCATGGAATCAACCACCTCCATCATATCAAGGAGTGTTTTTTTCAAATCCTCTATTTCTTCGCTAAGCATGCCGGCTCCTATAGACCTCCGTTTATCCGAATTTACCTGAAACATAGTCTTCGGTTTGTTTCAAAGCGGGGTTCAAAAATATCTTTTCCGTCTCATCGTATTCAACCATTCTGCCCATATACATAAACATAGTGTAGTCGGAAACGCGCGCCGCCTGTTGCATGTTGTGGGTTACGATGACGACCGTGTATTTGAGTTTGAGTTGGCGGATTAACTCCTCAATGCTTGCGGTGGCGATGGGATCAAGCGCGCTGCACGGCTCGTCCATGAGCAGAAGTTCTGGGCGCACCGCCACCGCGCGGGCTATGCAAAGACGTTGCTGCTGGCCGCCTGAAAGCGCGAAAGCGGATTCGGTGAGGCGGTCGCGCGCCTCTTTCCACAACCCGGCCTGCCGCAGACTTGATTCCACAATTTCATCAAGGTCGCTTTTTCTTTTAACTCCCGATATGCGCGGTCCGTAGGCGACATTTTCATAGATTGACGCGGGAAACGGGTTTGATTTCTGAAAAACCATTCCCACCCTTCTGCGCAAATCGCTGATTTCAATGGCGGGGTCGTAGATGTTCTCGCACGAGACAAGCACTTCGCCCTCAATGAAAACATCGTCTATGAGGTCGTTCAGGCGGTTGAAACAGCGCAGGAAGGTTGATTTTCCGCAACCCGAAGGACCAACGAGCGCGGTTGTCATATTTTTGGGGACGCGCATTGATATGTTTTCGAGCGCGGGCGTTTCGCCGTATTTGAGCGAGAGACTTTTCGTCTCGGCAATTACCGAGTTGAAACTTGTGTTGTCCATTGATTCAAATTTTTCTTCCATTTTCTTAATCCTTCGTCAAATTCCGGAACCGAATCTCCTTTCCCTGATTTTGCTTCTGAGGAAAATCGCAGCCAGATTCAGGAACGCCACAATAATTATAAGCAGAAACGCAGTCGCGTAAACAATGTCTTTAACCGCCTCCACGTTGGGAGACTGAAAGCCCACATCGTATATGTGAAATCCCAGATGCATAAACTTTCTTTCGGCGTGAAGAAACGGAAACCTGCCGTCAATTATGGCGTCCGGCGCGAGTTTGACAACACCCGTGAGCATAAGCGGGGCGACCTCTCCGGCGGCGCGCGCGACCGCAAGTATGAGCCCCGTCATAACGCCCGGCAGAGCGGCGGGCAGAACCACCTTCCAGACGGTTTCAAACTTTGTCGCCCCAAGCGCAAGCGAACCCTCGCGCATGTTTCTGGGCACCTGTGAAAGCCCCTCTTCGGTTGAAACTATAACGACCGGAACGGTGAGCAGGGCAAGCGTGAGGGACGCCCACAGGACCCCGCCCGTGCCGAAGGTGGGCGCGGGAAGGGCTTGCGAAAAAAACACCGAATCTATGAGTCCGCCTATTCCGTACACGAAAAATCCGAGCCCGAAAACACCGAAAACGATTGACGGAACCCCCGCAAGGTTGTTGACGCAAATTCTCACAATTCTTACAAAAGCCCCTTTTTTTGAATACTCGCTCAAATAGAGCGCGGCGAGAACGCCCAGCGGCATAACCATTACGCTCATAAGAATCACCATAATCACGGTGCCGAAAATCGCGGGCGCGATCCCGCCCTCGGTGTTCGCCTCGCGCGGGTCGGCCGAGACGAAAACCCAGAATTTTTTGGCGTAAAGCCCGGCTTTTGAGAAAAACCCCATCGCGTTCGGGGCATACATCCGCTCTATGCCGCCGAACGAAACCTCTTTTTCATGCCCCTCCGCCGTAACGATAACAACGGTGTTTTCATCCATTCGGGCGTAAAGCGTTTCCAACTCCGCCTCTTTTCTGTCGTATTCCCCGCCGAGTTCGTCAAGCCGCGCCATGAGTTCGGGCGTTTCACCCCTTTTTCTCACGCGCTTTTCAATCTTTTCAGTCTCGTGGACAATGTCGCCGACTTCTGAAATGGCAAGATGTGAAACCCTGTCGCGCAAATCGCGCGCGGAGGTGAGAAAACGGTTGAGAGTTTCCATATCCGCTCCCGTGGCAACCGTTTTTCCGCCCGCGCGGATTTCCTTCACTTCCCCTATCATGTCTCCCCATTCCCACCTCTGAATAACAAACACCGAAGCCGGATATTCAACGGCGGTTATTTCGTCATCTGAAACCCAGCGGAATGCGAGCCCGTAAATGTCCCTGTTGCCAATTTTGAACCTTGTGAGGTCGCCGGAGTCGCTCTGTTTGCTTCCGGCAAACTGCCCGAAAAGCACACTTCCGTCTCCAAGTGTCGCCCTGGCGACCTGAGAGGGCCAGAAAAATCCGAGCCCTTTTGAGGCGATCAGAAACAGCAGACCCGCTATCATCAGAAGCGATGTCATAAGCGCTATTGCCGTGAGCCACGAATACGCCTCGCCGCCGAAAGAAAACCTTCCCGATTTCGCGCCCTGTTTCATGATGAGCCGTATTTCCTTTCCAGTTTGCCTCTGAAAATCTCCGCCACCGTGTTCAGGCAGAAGGTGAATAGAAACAGAAGCAGGCTTGTGAAAAATATGAGCCGGTAAAGCCCGCCGCCGTGCGGGGCTTCGGGCAGTTCAACCGCGATGTTCGCCGACATCGCTCTAAAGCCGTTGAAAATGTTCCAGTCAAGCAGAGGGGTGTTGCCGGTTGCCATGAGGACTATCATCGTTTCTCCCACCGCTCTGCCGAAACCGATTACAACGGCGGAAAGAATGCCCGGGCTTGCGCTCGGCATAACAACCCTTGTGGCGGTCTGCCATCTGCTCGCTCCCAGTGCGAGGGACGCGGCGACAAGCGACTTCGGCACGCCGGACATTGAGTCTTCGGCGATTGTGAAAACTATCGGTATGACCGCGAAACCCATGGCGAACCCGACCACAAGCGCATTGCGCTGGTCAAAATCAAGACCTATCGCGGCGAGCCACTGCTTGTAGTCGCCCTGAAAAAGAAACGCCTCGGCCGGAGAGTTAAGCCACAGCGAAACCGCGGCGGCGGCGGCGAGAACGGGAATGAGAAGCAGATATTCCGTGCCGTGCCTGAAACTGCCGGCGAGCGATTTGCCGAACTTCTTCCACAGATAGAGAGAAAACAGCGCTAATCCAAATGTTACAAAAGGCATTACAACGAGCGCGGGAAATATCTTTTCAAGAATCGGCGACAGCCACAGACCCGCGAAAAATCCAATTACAACGCTCGGAAGCCCCGCCATAATTTCAATGACGGGCTTGATGACTTTTCCGAAAGACGGGTGCATGAACTGCGAGACGCAAAGCGCGGCAAGAACGGCCAGCGGCACGGCAAAAAGAAGCGAGTATATCGCCCCTTTGAAAGTGCCGAAAATTATCGGCGCAAGACCGAGTTTGGGTTCAAACTCATCGGTTCCGCCGGTTGACTGCCACATATGAATTGGCGAGTCGTATCCCTCATACCATACGCGAGAGAATATGGACCGGAGGCTGATTTCGGAAAAGTCATTGGAGATGTCCCATTGGACAAGCGCACCGTCCTCCACCGCCGCAATACCGTCCGCTTTGGGCGTCATAACAAGTGCGGAGACCGGAGAGCCCTTAATCAGCAAACGCCTTTTCGCCGTTGTGGCGTGAAAAACCCCTATGTTGCCGAGAGAGTCCGCCGCCGTAAAGCCCCTGTTTCTAAGCGAGTTAGAAAACCTTTCAACCGCGCCCTCGAATTTAGGGAAACTGTGTACGCGCTCAATGCCGGGGTTGCCCACCGGGCGGAACCAGACTGAAAGGTTTCCCTCCGAGTCCCCTATGGCGACCGAACGGCCGCCGTGAATAACACCCATCATCGTAACGGGCGCGCCGCCGGTTTCCGTTGAGCCGAGAAAAACAGGCGCACCCGGCCCGGACGAGTCCCACCGCAGAATGCGTCCCGAATCTGTTCCAGCGTAAAGAAATGACGCCTCTTCAAGAAAAGCAAGCGCGGTGATTTTTTCGCCCCGGGCATCGCCGGTTATATCGCTCACAAAAACCTCAAGAGAGGATTGGTCGGGAAATTGCTCTTCATCGGCAAACAGACTCTCGTCCTCTACGGAACCCGAAAGGGAAACGAGAAACAGCCCTCCGTCCACCGAAAGCGCGGCAAGAGAATACGCTCCTTCTCCACCCCGGGCGAAAGAGACGATTTCCAAGCCCGAACTCGCGACCGGAATTTCGGCTGACGGTTCAATTGTGGTTAAAACCTCCCTTTGAGCGCCGCCGTCCGAATAGATGTCTTCATGGGAAACGGAGAAAATCCGCGCTTTTCCGTCCGCGCCACCGATGGCGAACGCGCGTGCGCCCGGAGCGCGCGCGAACGACAGAGCGGGCGCACCCGATGAAACGGTTTTCAGGACCGCGCCGGTCTGCGTGGAAAAAACCCGTATGTCCCCGCGGCGGAAAACCGCGTAAGCGGTCTGGCGGTGCTCGTCCAGCCCGATACCGAGAGCCCCGGCAAACACCGGGGACTCAACGGATTTCTTCGAGGGACCGTGGGACGGGCTTGAAAAAAGAGGCATAACCTCAATGAGAATGAAACCGAAAACCGCGAGTATTCCCGCGATTATCGACACCCCGCCCAGCATGATGAAGAAGCCGGCAAGTCTGTCGTAAAGTTTTCTTGAGTTCAAATCAAGCCACCGTATTTCGCTTTATACAGGGAAGTTATTTCCTGGTGAGATATTTTTTCCTGAGTTTTCTCACGGTTTTGCCGTCCAGAGGAATGTATCCGTCTTTGACGACAACCTTCTGCCCCTGTTTGCTCAAAACGAATTTGAGAAACTCTTTGCGCAGAGTGTCAAACTTCCTGCCGGGACGCTTGTTAATGTAAAGATACAGATGCCTCGCCAGGGGATATCTTTTTTTGTAGGGAGACGGCTTAATGCATTTCCCTCTTTTGCCGGAAATCGCTATGGCTTTGACGCCGGAAGTCTGGTAGCCGATTCCGCTGTATCCCATCGCGTATTTGTCATTGCTTACGCCCTGAACAACTGACGCGGAACCCGGCTGTTCTTTGACCGAGTCCGAATAGTCGCCTTTACACAGCGCTGTTTTCTTGAAGTATCCGTAAGTGCCCGAAGCGGAGTTTTTTCCGTAAAGCGTTATCGCGCGCGATCCCCACGCGCCGCCGACTCCGATGTCCGCCCAGTTCACGGCGGCTGTTTCAGCTCCGCAACGGCGGGTTTTTGAAAAGGCGGCGTCAATCTGTTTTATGGAAAGGCATTTGACCGGATTTTGCTTGCTCACGAAAACCGCGAGCATATCAACCGCAGTCGGTATGGCCACCGGTTTGTATCCGAACTCCTTCTCAAAAGCGTCAACCTCTTTTGACTTCATCTTGCGCGACATGGGGCCGAACTGCGAAGTTCCTTTAATCAGCGCGGGCGGCGCCGTGCTTGAGCCCTTGCCTTCTATCTGGCATTTGACTCTGGGGTAGCGTTTTTTGAACCCTTCGCACCACAGAGCCATCAGGTTGTTCATCGTGTCCGAGCCGACGCTGTTTATCTGCCCGGAAACCCTCTTTTTAGTCTTTCTGTAAGTTGGAAGTTTCCCGTCAACTTCCACCGCGGCGGAAGCCGGAAAGGCGGCGAACGATGCCGCGAAAACCGCTATGAAAAACACATAAAAGCTTTTTCTCAACATTTTTTGTTTTCCTCCGGTGAGAAATTGCGGGAAATTTGTCCCGCATCGCAATGGAGTAAACCCGCAAAATGTTAAAAATCGGTTAACCGGGGGTTAAGTTTGAAGGAATAAAAAACGTGGAAAAAACCGCTATTTCAAATCGGCTTCTTTCATCCTGCGCGTTCCCTCGTCTATGTCTTCATCGGAGCACGCGTAAGTTACGCGGACAAAGCCCTCGCCCCTGTCTCCGAAAGCGGGTCCGGCGACAACGGCAACTCCGGCGCGTTCAACGAGGCGGTCCGTGTATTCCTGCGAAGTAAGGCCTGTTCCCGTTATGTCGGCAAAAGCGTAAAACGCCCCGTCCGGCGTGTCGCATTTGACTCCGGGAACATTGTTCAGAGCGGCAACCATTCTGTCTCTTTTCTGTTGCAGAAGGGCGTGCTTTTCGTGAACCCAGTCCTGCGGGCCCGTGAGGGCGCAATAAGCGGCGCGCTGTATCAAAGCGGCAACGTTTGTTATGGAATCCTGGAGGAAGATTGACATCTTCTCCACTATCGGCTCCGGCGCGACCGCCCAGCCGATTCTCCATCCGGTCATCGCCCATGTTTTTGAAAATGTGTCAATAACGATTGTTCTGTCCGCCATTCCGTCAACCGCGCTTATGCTTTTGTGCGGTTTGTCAAAGGTTACTTGAGAGAAAATCTCGTCCGATATTACAACCAAATCGGGGTGTCTCTGGCACATTTCCGCTATCTCTTCGGGGTTTTCAACCAGATGTCCGTTGGGACGCTGGGGGGTGTTTATTATGAGAAGTTTCGTTTTCGGGGTTATGAGGGATTCAAGCCCTTTAACATCAAACTGCCAGTCGGGATCGGTAAGCGGGGTGTGTTTTATCTTCGCTCCCAAATACTTCGCCCACACCTCATCGGGCGGATAACCGGGGTTGGGAAATACCACTTCGTCACCGTCTTCAAGAAAGATGTTGAGAGATGCGGTAAGCGCGTGCTTCGCTCCGGCGGTTACGATCACCTCTTCGGGGTCGGTTTTGCGTCCCTGAGAGGTTGTTCTTTCCGCAATCGCCGCTCTGAGTTCCGGAAGACCCGGACCCGGGTCATAGCGCACATAGCCCTGTTCAACCGCTTCGGTTGTCGCCTCAATTATGTGCCGGGGAGTTTCAAAATCGGGTCCCTGATAATCCCCTTTTTCAAAATGGATTATGGTCATGCCCGTCTTTTTCTCAAGATCCTTGGCTACTCTCATGCTCGCCCACTGCTTGGGCTGAACAAAATGCTTCGTTCTTGAACTAAACCGATATTCTGACATAAAAACCTCCGGAAGGACTTCCGTCTCAGGAAATCACCGACTCACCTTAAATAACGGACACTATATTAAATTCAGGTTTTATTTTGTCAAGACCCGCGAAAAAACCTTTCAAGGTGAGTTTTTACCGAAAGGAAAAAGACATACAAAAACGCGCCCGAAAAGGCGGTCAAAATGCCCTTCATGAGCGGGTCCTTCACTCCGCCCGCAAAAGCGCAGAACAGAAGCGCGCCGGCCGCCGCCAACTCAAAAAACGCGGTGAAATTAAACTTCTGCCCGTAAATATGTCCCGCCGGAGTTGCCGAAGCGGTTTTCGGCGTGCGCACAAAACCGCCGCCCCTTCCCGCGAGACAGCGATACACCTCGTGCGCGTTGCTTATTGAGATTCCCGAAAGCAGAACGATGACAAACGGCACCGCCGCGAATCTCCAGATTTTTCTCCCGGGAGACGATTCCATCACCGCGAGCGTGTAAAACAGAAAAATTCCGCCACTTGCCGCGAAAGCGGACGCGCCCACAAGATTGTAGGCGGACGCCGGAAAACTGCCGCCCGCAATCGCTATGACGACCGCGGAAAACAGATAGAAATGAAAAAGCGGACTCAAAAAACTGCGGAGCATATGAAAAGCCGCCTCAATCCTGAAAGCGGCGGAAAACTCCTTGTTTGAAATAAGCGTGGCGAGAAACTTCCTCGCGTTCTGCACTCCCCCGCCCGTCCAGCGGCGTTGCTGGGATTTGAACGCCGCGATGTCGGACGGAATCTCCGCCGGGCATACAAGGTCTTTCAGATACTCTATTCTCCACCCTTTCAATTGCGCTCGGCAACTGAGGTCAAGATCCTCCGCCATTGTGTCTTCATGCCAGCCGCCCGATGAAATCAGACACTCCCTTCTGATCACCGAAGCGGTTCCGTTGAAATTGAGAAACAGCCCCGAAGCCGAGCGCCCGGCTTGCTCAATGACGAAATGCCCGTCAAGAAAAACCGATTGCAGGCGCGTAAGAATAGACTGCTCCATATTTGTATGCCCCCAGCGCGCCTGCGCTATGCCCACGCGCGGGTCTGAAAAACAGCCCAGAACTTTCCGCAGAAAATCGCGTACCGGAACAAAATCGGCGTCAAAAAGCGCTATAAACTCGCCGCGCGCAGACCCAAACGCATCTTTGAGCGCTCCGGCTTTGAACCCGCGCCGCGTCCGGCGGCGGACGTGGCTTATGTTCACGCCGCGCTGTTTTTCGCGCTCAATCACCTCATAAGCGATGTTGGAAGTTTCATCGGTCGAGTCGTCAAGCACCTGAATCTCAAGCAGATGAGAAGGATAGTCCATCGCGCAAACCGCCTCTATGACCCTTTTCACGACATAGACCTCGTTATAGACCGGTATCTGAACAGTTACGGACGGAAGCCGGGAATCGTCCGGCGGAGCGGGAAGGAACGATGAGCGCTTGCGGGTTTTGAGATAAAGCCAGCAAAGGCGATACCAGTGAAAACCCATAATGGAGAGAAGCGACAGGGAGACGAAATACAAAACCTCAACGGGAAAAACCAACAGATGAAAAATATCAGATAGCATCGCGAAATCCGGCGGGGCCGCTCAAAAAGAGAGAGACGCCAATCTGTCCGCAGCCTCTTTTATTCTTTCCGTGTCAAACGTTATTGAGGCGCGCACATAGCCTTCTCCGAATTCGCCGAAGCCGTTTCCGGGCGTTACCACAACCCCGCACTGTTCAAGAAGCATGGACGAAAACTGCGCGGAGGTAACGCCGGGCGGCGTCTCAAACCAGACATAAAAAGTTGAAAGCGGTTTGTTATACGGCAGTCCCGCTTTGTTGAGTCCTTCGCAGAAAATGTCTCTTCTCCGGCGGTATGTGTCCACCCTGTCTTCAAAACCGGGGTCTTCCTCGGTGAGCGCCTCAATGCCCGCGATTTGAACCGCCTGAAACGCGCCCGAATCTATGTTGGTTTTCACCTTGCCGAGCGCGGCAATTGCCCGCTCCGAACCCGCCGCAAAAGCGATTCTCCAGCCCGTCATGCTGAATGTTTTGGAGAGAGAATGGAACTCAATTCCAACCTCTTTCGCTCCGGGCGTCTGGAGAAAACTGGGAGGCGAAAAGCCGTCAAACGCGATTTCGGTGTAGGCGGCGTCGTGGCAGACGACTATGTTGTTGTCGCGCGCGAACCGGACGACTTTTTCAAAAAACTCACCGTCCGCGACCGCGGCGGTCGGGTTGTTGGGATAGTTCAAAAACATCATTGTTGCCCGCGAGGCGACTTCGGATGGAATAGCGTCAAAATCCGGCAGGAAGCCGTTTTCCTTCAAAAGCGGCATCACGTGCGGACGGCCGCCGGCAAACGCGACCGAAACCGGATACACCGGATAACCGGGGTCGGGAACAAGCGCCAGGTCTCCGGGATTGACAAACGCCATCGGCGCGTGGGCGACCCCCTCTTTTGAGCCGATAAGCGCGAGAACCTCGGTGTCGGGATTGAGTTTCAAACCGAACCTTTTTTCGAACCACTGCGCCGCCGCAACTCTGAATTGCATCATTCCCGCGTATGAGGGATATCGGTGGTTCGCGGGGTCGGCAAGAGCTTTTGCCGCCGCGCCGATTATGTGTGAGGGCGTGGGAATGTCCGGGTCGCCGACTCCGAGGTCAATCACATCAACCCCTTTGGCTACACATTCCGCCTTCTTTTTGTCTATCTCCGCGAAAAGATAGGGCGGCAGTTCAGATATTCTGTCAGACCACTTTATTTCCATTAGAAACCCCCGCCGCCGAAAAGCGCGTTACGCCATTCTACTTTGATTTTTTGAGAATTGAAAATACTATGAACAACAACGGTTTGAAGTGAAAGTTCTTTACAGCATTCAGGGAACGGGAAACGGACACATTGTCCGGTCGCGCGAGATTGTGTCGCTTTTAAAACTCCGGGGGGCCGAAGTTGACATCTGTCTGAGCGAGTCTCACAGCGAAATAGATATCGGGGCGGAAATAAAATTCAAACCGCGCGGGCTGGGTTTTATTTTTGGCAAAGAGGGTGGAATTGATATTCTTTCCTCAATCAAAAAAGCGCGTCCGCACGAGCTTTTTTCCCACGTTACGAAACTGCCCGTTGAAAAATACGATGTGGTCGTGAGCGACTTTGAGCCCGTTTCCTCGTGGGCGTGTCTTTTGAAGGGAAAGAAATGCGTGTCGCTTTCACACCAGACCTCTTTTGCGTCCGACAAAACACCGAGGCCTGAAAAAGTTGACCGTCTCTCAGAGGCGGTTTTGAAATGGTACGCGCCAGTCTCAATTCCACTCGGACTCCACTTTGAGAAATACGATTCTTTTATAGAAACGCCCATTATAAGAAAACAGATTCGCGAGCGCGCCTGTTTGAACAACGGGCACTACACGGTCTATCTGCCTTCCTTCGCGCCGGAGAAAATTGTTCCGTATCTTCGCGATATTGATGTGGAATGGCATGTGTTTTCAAAGCACACATCAGGCAGGGAGAGAAAGGGAAATGTCTCGGTTTTTCCGGTGGACGACGGCGCCTTTGCGGACTCCATCTGCGCGTGCGAGGGGGTGTTTTGCAACAGCGGTTTTGAAACCCCGTCCGAAGCGCTTTTTCTCGGCAAAAAACTTTTCGTAACTCCGATGAAGGGGCAGTATGAGCAGGAGTGCAATGCCGTCGCGCTTGAAAAGATTGGCGCGATTGTTGAAAAACCGGTTGCTTCGCGCCTTGCTCAAAAACTTGAAGAGTTTGTCAATTCCCCAAGTCCCCGCGCGGTGGAATACCGCGACAATTCGGGCGACATAGTTGAGAAGATTTTTGAAAGTGCGCTAGGTTAAAGCCACTTAATATCCTTTGATTTTTAGAACCGCGAATACCGCGAACCAGCCAAGCAGGCAGCCGGTAACCGTCTGCATTGTCGTGTGCCGGTTGAGCCGCACGCGTGCCCACGACACAAAAGGAAGAAGCGCGGCTGACGCCGCCACCGCATCCCATTTGTGGAAAAGAGTGAGCAGCATCGCGCAAAAAGCCGCCAGAGTTGCGGCGTGGGCGCTCACTTTGTAGTAAAGGGTCACGGCGTAAAAAGCGGAAACCGCCACCAGGCAGGCGAGCC
The DNA here is from genome assembly GCF_977828045.1 of Candidatus Mycalebacterium sp. Lineage (NCBI taxonomy): Bacteria > Pseudomonadati > Thermodesulfobacteriota > Candidatus Dadabacteria > Candidatus Nemesobacterales > Candidatus Mycalebacteriaceae > Candidatus Mycalebacterium > Candidatus Mycalebacterium sp. The sequence goes on from NZ_CDWCUL010000015.1 coordinate 31,744, forward strand.
CGAAGTCAACGGCGGCAGGCGGCGCGCCGAAGCGGATCATAAGCGCGAG
>NZ_CDWCUL010000016.1:0-66353 GCF_977828045.1 Candidatus Mycalebacterium sp.
AAATCAACCGCCGAATGGGGCTTTCGGGGCGCAATGCCGAGGTGCTTGAGTTCCTGATTGAGAACCATCAAGTTATGTCCGATTTTTCGCAAAAGCAGGATATAAACGACATTGAACTCGTCTCAAAATTCGCCCGCACGGTCGGAGACGAGGAGCGTCTTGCGCTTCTTTACGTACTCACTTTTGCGGATTTGCGCTCGGTTGGCGATGTGTGGAACAACTGGAAGGGAATGCTTTTGAGGAGGCTGTTTTTTTCCGCTTCACGGATTTTTGAGAGCGGGCAGGTTGACCGGGCGCGCTCGTTTGCCGCGAGAAAAAAAATGGTATGCTCGGAAATCGCCCGTGTTTCCGAAGGCGCGATTTCCGAGCGCGAGGCGGCGCGTATTATCAAAACCATGCCCGAATCGTATCTGTTCAGCCATTCCCCGATTGATATGGAAAGGCACTTCCGCCTTATGAAATCGGCTCGGCGCGGAGGCGTTGCCACCGAGGTTGTTCACCACGAAAAAGAGGGCTTTGACGAGTTCACCTTTTGGGGGAAAGACCGCAAAAAACTTTTCCGCACGCTTTGCGGGGCAATGAGCGCGAACGGTCTTGACATAATGGGCGTGAGGGCGGAGGGCTCTTCAAGCGGCAATGTTCTGGACATTCTGTATGTGAACAAACTCGGCAAGTCCGCGTCTGACAGCCCTGAGTTATGGAAGAAACTCAACGATGACATAAAAAACGCGCTTTCGGAAAAACTGGATTTGGAAGCGGTTTTGAAAAGGCGCGGGAAAAGTCCCTCATACCGCAAAACTGTGCCGCCCCAGCCGCCGCGCGTTTTTTTTGACAACATCTCATCAGACAGGGCGACCATCGTTGAGGTTGCCGCCAATGACGAGCCGGGCATTCTCTACAAAATCTCAAACGTTATCTCGGACATGGATTTGTCAATAATTTACGCCAAGGTTTCAACGCGGGCGGAGCAGGTTTTTGATGTTTTCTATGTTACGCGGCGCGGTGGACGCAAAGTGGAAAATCCCGATATTCTTAAGAAACTTGAAAAGGCGCTTCTCAAAGCGATAAACCCCGTGCCCCGGAGCGTTGTAAAGTGAGCAAACAGGTTTTGGAAACGGATGTTCTTGTGATAGGCGGCGGCCTTGCGGGGCTTTATGCCGCTTTCTGCGCCGCCTCATACGGCTCAAAAGTCGCGCTTGTTACGCGCACAACCCTCAAAGAAAGCAACTCATACTGGGCGCAGGGCGGAATAGCCGCCGCCGTTGACGTTGGGGACTCAACCATTCTTCATGCGGACGACACGCTCAAAGCGGGCTGCGGTTTATGCTTCCCGGAGGCGGTTGAGGTTCTTGTGCGCGAGGGCAGGGAGCGGGTGATTGAAATGGCGGAGTTCGGAATGGAGTTTGATTCAGACCGGCACGGCTTTGATTTGGGGCTTGAAGGCGGGCATTCAAAGCGGCGTGTTCTCCACGCGGGCGGAGCGGCGACCGGCAGAAAAATGGTGGAATTTCTCATTTCGTCCGTTGAAAAGGAAAAAGGTGTCGCGCTTTTCGAGAGAACTGAGGTTGAGGGCTTAATCTCTTCGGGAGACCGTTGTTTCGGCGCATGGACTGTCGGTCCCGACCGCGAGCCCGGTGAAGTGCGGACGCGCTCAACAATTCTCGCCACGGGCGGAGCCGCCGCGCTTTTCGGCAGAACAACAAACCCGCAAGCCGCCAAAGGCGAGGTAATACGTATGGCTTACGAGGCGGGCGCGGAGATAATGGACATGGAGTTTGTGCAGTTTCACCCAACCGCATTTTATTCCAAAAGCGGGAAATGTTTTCTCATATCCGAAGCGCTCAGGGGTGAGGGCGCGCGCCTCGTTGATGAAAACGGCGAAGGGTTTATGGCGGGACGCCACCCGTTCGGCGACCTTGCGCCCAGAGACGCGGTTTCAAAGGCGATACATTCGCGGATGAGCGAATCGGGGAGGAATTTTGTCTGTCTTGACCTTACGGATGTGAGCCCCGAAGTTATAAAAAACCGGTTTGGCGACATATACCGCAGATGCCTTGAAAACGGCGTTGACTGCCTTTCGGAGCCAATTCCGGTCGCCCCCGCCGCGCACTACACAATCGGCGGGGTGAAAAGCGGGCTCGGCGGCGAAACGAGTTTGAAAGGGCTTTACTGTTGCGGCGAAACTGCCTGCGCGGGCGTTCACGGCGCGAACCGCCTCGCGAGCAACTCCCTGCTTGAATGTCTTGTTTTTTCAAAACGCGCGGCGCACAGTGCGGCGGAAAACACCGCCCCTTTCCCGCGCGACCTTCCCGCGCGACCGGTCTTGCGTTCGGGCGGGGGAAGCGCCGAAAGGTATTCCGAACTCATCCGGACGATTGTGTCAAAAGCCGATTCTCTTCTCGGCATAGTCAGAGAGGCGGGCGAGATGAAAAGTTTCATCGCATATCTTGAAAACACGCTCGGCGAGGCGGAGGATATTGCGGGATGGAGGGGCGACCGGCTTGCCGCGATGGCGACCGCCTGCCTTATGATGGCGCGCGCGGCTCTTATGAGAGAGGAAACCAGAGGGGTTCACATAAGGCGCGACTTTCCGGAGACCGACCCGAAATTTTGCAAACACAGCGTTTTCGGCAAGAATTCGGGCGGGCTGAATCCCCGATTGGAGGAACTTTGAAGAACGATAGAAAACCGCCCGTTCTTGACCCTGAAAAGGTTGACCGCCTCATAGAAACGGCCGTTGAGGAGGATGTGAGAAGCGGAGATGTTACGACCGACCTGCTTTTTGAAACCGATGTTCCGTGCCGTGCGATTGTGCGCGCGAAACAGCCCGGAATTCTTGCGGGCGTTGAGGTGGCGCGCCTTGTTTTTGAAAAACTTGACAAAAACCTTGAATGGAAAACCTCTAAAACTGATGGAGACGCGCTTGCCGACCGCTCTGAAATCGTTTCCATAACCGGCTCGCAAAAACACATACTCACGGGCGAACGGCTTGCGCTCAACATTCTCCAACGCCTTAGCGGAATAGCCACCTTCACGGCGCGGTTCGTTGAAGAGGTCAAAGGCACGGGCGCCCGCGTGGTGGACACGCGCAAAACCGCTCCGGGTTTGCGGGAACTTGAAAAATACGCCGTGCGGCTCGGCGGCGGCGGAAACCACAGGTTCGGTCTCTACGACGGCATTCTCATAAAAGACAACCACATAAAACTCGCGGGCGGCGTGAAAAACGCGGTCGTGAAGGTCAAAAACGGCGCGAACGCGTCCGAGCACAACTACGCGCGTTTTCCCATTGAAGTTGAGGCGAAGGAACTGCATCAGGTTTCAGAAGCGGTTGAGGCGGGGGCGGACATAGTTATGCTTGACAATATGAGCATAGATTTGATGAAAGAGGCGGTACGGATTGTGGACGGGAAAATACTTGTTGAAGCGTCCGGCGGCGTTACGCTTGAAAATGTGAAGCGGGTCGCCTCAACCGGCGTTGACATAATTTCGGTCGGCGCGCTCACGCACTCCGCGCCCGCTCTGGACATCAGTCTGGATATGATTTGAGGTTTTGTTCCAAAATTGGCGCGGGGACGGTGTTGAAATTTCTTATTTTGGTTTATATAATCGCCCCTGTGGTTTTTTTGGGGTGGGGTATGTGAGAAAGAGATATGCTCTATATTCAACTGAGATACTTTTTGGCGGCAGTTTTACTGCTTCCGGGTCTGCTTACACCGTCCGCTTTTGGAGAGCGTTTTGACGGCGGCATTCTCGCGCAAGTCGCTCCTCCCGCTCCCGATTTCGGAGACAGAACCTCATACTTTGACTCAATAAAAATTTCCCCTTCCGTCCTTCACACCGTTGTCGGCGGAATTGAAAACAACAATCTCAAAGAAAACGTTGAAAATTTCTTCTCTTCCCGCGCGCTCGCCGCGGTGGACGCTTTCGCGGAAGAACGCATAGACGCGATGGAAAGAAGCGCCGAGAGTGTTTCCTTTATAAGCGAACTCAATCTTGAATGGCAGAGCTCCCTTGTGGGACGGAAAAATGTGTTCCAGTTTGACACGGTTCTTGCGCCGATTGATTCCGGCAACTTTGCGGTTCTTGTTCAGAGCGGAGCGCAGATAAGAGACGAAGACCTTGGACTGTTTGGGGGCGGAGTTATTCGCGGCAACTTTGATGATGTTTTCGTTGCCGGTTTTAATTTCTTTTACGACTACCTGAATGACCCCGGTACGCACCACCGTTTTTCGTGGGGCGGAGAAATCAACACAAAGTATGTGGATTTATACGGAAACAGATACTGGCGCATAAGCAACGGTCAATCGCTTGATAACAGAACCCGCTACGCCTACACGCCCGACGGTTGGGATGTGGGGCTCATCGGCCGCCACTCGCTTGTTCCGTGGGTTGATCTGGAAGCCAGATATTACAAATGGAACATAAAAAAAGAGATTGGCGGTTTTGTGGACGCCGATGCACGGGACATAAAAGGATTTTTCTTCCGCGCGGGAGTCAGCCCGTTTCCCCTGCTAAATTTTGATTTCAAATACGACCTTGCCGAAAGCATTGATGAAAATGATTACGGCTTCGGGGTGCGTTTGTCATACACTCCGTCCAAAACCGCGAAAGAGCACATAGCGTTTTACATGCCGACTGAAACCGCTTCGCCGTGGGAGAGCAGGCACCGTAGCGCGACCCGCGAATACCAGCAGAGAATTCACTTTTTCGCTCTACCGGTCATCGTTGAGCCGGAGCCAGAGCCGGAGCCAGAGCCGGAGCCTGAGCCGGAGCCGGAGCCGATGCCAGAGCCGGAGCCGATGCCACCGCCGGAGCCGCGCAACATCGCGCCTCTGCTTGTGCCGGGCACGACTCTGACGACCACGGTTACCGACTGGTGGTATAGGGAGAGTCCGGGCGCCGGAGAAACGAATATTGTAAGGAACAACCCTGCCGCGACTCTTGAGCAGTTGGGCAACATGATAGATAGAGTAAACAGTGGTGCTAATATTTGCGAAGGACCATTTACCGATCCGAACTGCGACTTTCAGGTTCATACGATTGACTCTAACGGGGATACGATAACCTTTGACTGGTCGGGAGAGGACACTGACTACACCATGGGACGGGTGCGGATTCCACTCAGATTCTCCCCGACAGCGTCCAGAAGTAAAATAGACGGTTTAATCATCGCATTCAGCCGTGATGGAACGGTTGTCCACACCACACCAGCAACGGGCCCCGCTGACCGCCCGGACGCTATCCTCACTATTACACTGCCTCCGGACATCATTTTTGACAGAATGGTGATGACCCTTGCTGGAATCGGACACTTCCGCGAAATCTTTGTTATTGCGGTGCCCGTGGTTCCCGCGCCCTAATTTCTCTTTTCCCCGATATGCTATAATTAAAACTCCCTTCAACGGGAGTTAGAAATGGCGGACGAAAGGAAAGATATTGCCCGGCAAGTGGCGGAACTCAAAAAAGAGAAAAACGCCGTTATCCTCGCCCACAACTACCAGATTGCCGAAGTTCAGGACGTTGCCGATTATGTGGGCGATTCGCTCGGTCTGTCGCAAACCGCCGCGCGCACGGACGCGGAAATCATCGTTTTCTGCGGCGTTCACTTTATGGCGGAAACCGCGAGCATAATCTCGCCCGATAAAAAAGTGCTTATTCCCGACAAAAATGCGGGCTGTTCGCTTTCAGACACAATCACCGCCGCGCAACTCAAAGAGTGGAAAACCGAGCACCCCGGCGCGGTCGTGGTATCGTATGTGAACACATCTGCGGCGGTCAAAAGCGAAAGCGATTACTGCGTTACATCGTCAAACGCGGTCAAGGTTGTGGAGTCCATTCCGCCGGACAAAAAAATCCTGTTCCTGCCGGACATTTTTCTCGGTTCGTATATTTCAAAGGTAACGGGCAGGAAAATGGAGATTTGGCCCGGCGAGTGCCATGTTCACGCGGGCATCAAGGTGAAAGACATAAAGCGCGTCAAGGACGAGCATCCCGCCGCCGAAGTGATTGTCCACCCCGAATGCGGATGTACAACGCACTATCTCTATGACAGCGTTTCGGACGGGGAAGTCGCCAAAGATGTGAGATTTCTCTCAACTTCGGGAATGACCGCGCGCGCGCGGGACGGCGGAGATGAGTTCATAGTAGCCACGGAAACGGGAATGCTTCACCGCCTCCGCAAAGAGAATCCCGGCAAAAAGTTTTTTCCGGCCAGCACCGAAGCGGTTTGCGAATATATGAAAATGATAACGCTTGAAAAGGTTCTGCTCTCTCTCACCGATGAGATATACGAAGTGAAAGTGCCCGAAAATCTGGCCGTTCGGGCGAAAAAACCGATAGACAGAATGCTCAGCGTTTCGGAGCGCTAACCCCGCGAACCGCTTTACTCCGCTGTTTCTCTCGCGCCAACTTCCCTGTCAAGCATAAGAAGCGCGGCAGGGTTTGTTCCCGCCAGTTTCAGGGAGTCAAGGATTTCAGTCGCGGTTTTTTCCTCTTCCACCTGCTCCTCTATGAACCATTCAAGCATAACGGCGCTTGCGTGGTCCTTTTGAGCGACCGCGAGCGCGTGAAGTTTGTGGATCATGTCCGTTACGAGGCGCTCGTGTTTGAGAGACTGCTCAAACATCTGCTTAACCGAGCCAAAAGACGATTTCGGTTTGTCTATCGCCTGCAACTCCGCGCGTCCGCCCCTGTCAAGAACGAAATCAAAAAGTTTTATCGCGTGTGCGTTTTCCTCTTCGCTCTGTTTTCTCATCCATTTCCCGAAGCCGACAAATCCTTTTGTTTCGCAGTCCGCAGCCATTGCCAGATACACATACGACGAATATAACTCGGCGTTAATCTGCTTGTTTATGGCGTCCTGCATTTTCTTTCCAATAACCATAATAAACCCCTCCTTGTTAACAAACTTCAAAAACTATAAGGGGAAATCGGCAACTTCAAAAGTCCGCCCGCGGCTCCAACGGGCAAAAAACAGGCAAAAAACCGCGAGACCGCGAAAAAATAATTTCTCTTGCAGTGGTTGATATGTTTCCGTGCGTGATTATATAATCTCTATGTGGTGGCTTGAAATAAAGACGGGGTGGCGCGCTTAAAAAAGCGCCAGGGAGACACAAAAGTGAGTCCGGATAAAAACCTCAAAGAAATCCCCATGCTTCCCCTCAGGGACGTTGTTATGTTCCCTTACATGGTTGCCCCTTTGTTTGTCGGCCGCACGCGTTCAATCAAGGCGATAGAAGAGGTGGAGAACACGAACAAGGAGATTTTTCTCTGCACTCAGGTTGATGCGAGCGAAAACGAACCCAAAAAAGACGGCATTTACTCAACCGGCGTCATCGGCATAGTGGCGCAGATGCTCCGCCTGCCGGACGGCACGGTGAAGGTTCTTGTTGAGGGCAAAAAACGCGGACACATAGAGGAGTATGTTGAAACTTCGGATTTCTACCGCGTCAGGGTTTTGGAGATGCAGGAGCCCTCAGAGCCCGAAAGCGCCGAGGTGGACGCGCTTAAACGCTCAGTTCTCAAAGCGTTTGAGGGATACATTAAACTGAATAGAAAAATCCCCGCCGAGGTGTTTTCAACGGTTTCCGCCATTGAGAAACCCGGCAGACTGTCGGACACAATCGCGTCCCACCTTAACCTCAAAATCAGCGACAAGCAGGACTTGCTTGAAACGGTAAGCCCCGAAGAGCGTCTGAAAAAACTGCACGAAAAAATGCAGGAAGAGGTGGAAATTCTCGAAATAGAAAAGCGCATCGGCAAAAGGGTGAGCCGTCAGATGGAAAAATCCCAGCGCGAATACTATTTGACCGAGCAGATGAAAGCCATTCAGAAGGAACTCGGCGAAAAAGACGATATGAAGTCCGATGTTCAGGAGATTGAGGGCAAACTCAAAGACAAGGGGCTTCCCAAGAGTGTTGAGGAGCGCGTTCGCAAGGAGCTCAAAAAACTCAAAATGATGCCGCCCATGTCCGCCGAGGCAACCGTTGTGCGAAACTATGTGGACTGGATAATGGATTTGCCGTGGACGAAAGAGTCCACAAAAGACCGCCTTGACATAAAAGAGGCGAAAACAATCCTTGATGAAGATCACTACGGCCTGAAAGATCCCAAAGACCGCATACTTGAATATCTTGCCGTGCGCTCACTCACGGAAAAACTGCGCGGTCCAATTCTGTGTTTCGTGGGACCCCCGGGCGTGGGAAAAACCTCACTGGCGAAGTCAATTGCCCGCTCAATGGGAAGAAAGTTTGTGCGTGTTTCACTCGGCGGCATCAGAGACGAATCCGAAATTCGCGGACACCGCAGAACATACATCGGCGCGCTACCGGGAAAAATTATTCAGGGAATGAAAAAAGCGGGAACCAACAACCCGGTTTTCCTGCTTGACGAAATAGACAAACTCGGAATGGACTTCCGGGGCGACCCCGCGTCCGCTCTGCTTGAATGCCTTGACCCTGAGCAGAACCTGAACTTCAACGACCATTACATAGAGGCGGACTATGACCTGTCAAAAGTATTGTTCATCGCAACCGCGAACATAATCCACACGATTCCGTGGGCGTTGCAGGACAGAATGGAAATAATTCGCATTCCGGGCTACACGGAGGACGAAAAACTTCACATCGCCAAAAAGTTTTTGCTCGGCAAAAAAACCAAAGAGCATGGGCTTTCAGATGACTATATGTCGGTCAATGATCCCGCTCTGCTTGAAATGATACGCCGCTACACAAGGGAGGCGGGAGTGCGAACTCTTGAGCGCGAAATCGCGAAACTGTGCAGAAAAGTGGCGAGAAAAGTTGCCGAAGACAAAGCGGGAACGCAGTCCAAAAAGCCTGAGACCAAACAGCAGAAAATCAAAATAACCGCTAAAAACATCAACTCCTATCTCGGAGTGCCGAAGTTCAAGCACGGAGAGATAGAGAAAGACCACCAGATTGGAGCCGTAACGGGTCTTGCGTGGACGGAAGTCGGCGGCGAACTGCTCACGATAGAGGTCGCCATTGTTCCGGGCAAAGGCAGTTTCACCGTTACGGGCGTCAAACCTGAAGGCGAAAACGTTATGAAGGAATCGGCTCGCGCGGCGATGAGTTATGTCCGCTCGCGCGGGGCGCAGCTCGGTCTTGACAGGGATTTTTACCAGATGGTTGACATTCATATTCACGCTCCCGAAGGCGCGACCCCCAAAGACGGCCCCTCCGCCGGAATTGCAATTGTTACGGCGATTGTATCGGCGCTGCTGAAAAAACCCGTCAAGCGCGACATAGCGATGACGGGCGAAATCACGCTTCGCGGGCAGGTGCTTCCAATCGGCGGGCTCAAAGAGAAAATCCTTGCCGCTCAGCGCGGAAAAGTGAAAACTGTAATCCTTCCGCTTGAAAACGAAAAAGACATGGAAGATGTTCCCGAAGAAGCCAAAAAAGGCGTTGAGGTAAAATTCGTGGAGCACATGGACAAGGTTCTCTCGCAGGCGATAATCTCCGACACTCCGATTTTGAAAGGTTTTGCCGCAACCTCGGCGGGCGAAATTATGTCCGGCACAAAAATAAACTGAAAGTTGCGCGGATGTATTGAAAGTTTTGTTGTTTTGTAGATTTCTGTTCTATACAATACGGGAAATTATTCGCCGTATTGTTATGAGGGTTTCAGTTTTTTTGAGAGGTGTGAGAGAAAGATATGCGCTATATGCAATTGAGATATTTTTTGGCGGTTGCTTTACTGCTTCCGGGTCTGTTAACACCGTCTGTTTTTGCAGAGCGGTTTGACGGCGGTCTTCTTGTGCAGGCGGCGCCACCCGCTCCGGACTTCGGCGGAAGATCCTCGTATTTTGACGAAATAAAAATTTCCTCATCCGACCTGGAAACTATTTTTGTCGGCATTGATAGCGGCAATCTCAAAGAACAATTAACTCAGCGCGCAGTCGCCGTTGCAAACTCTTTTGCGAACGAACACATTGACGCACTGGAAGAAAGAGCCGAGCGCCTCTCTTTTCTAAGCGAACTCAATCTTGAATGGCAGAACGCCCTTGGGAGAGGACGGAAAAATGTGTTCCAGTTTGACACGGTTCTTGCGCCGATTGATTCCGGCAATTTTGCGGTTCTTGTCCAGAGCGGAGCGCAGATAAGAGACGAAGACCTTGGACTGTTTGGCGGCGGAGTTATTCGCGGCAACTTTGATGATGTTTTCGTTGTCGGTTTTAATTTCTTTTATGACTACCTGAATGACCCCGGCACGCACCACCGTTTTTCGTGGGGCGGAGAAATCAACACAAAGTATGTGGATTTATACGCAAACAGATACTGGCGCATAAGCAACGGCCAGTTTCTTGACGGCGGGACCCGCTATGCCTACACCCCGAACGGTTGGGATGTGGGGCTGATAGGTCGCCACGCCATTGTTCCGTGGATTGACCTTGAAGCCAGATATTACAAATGGAACAGAGGAGTCAGTATTCCGGTCTTGCCTTTGACAATTAAGTATGACAGACCGGACATAAAAGGGTTTATCTTCCGCGCCGGAGTGAGTCCGTTTCCCCTGCTTACGGCTGACTTCAAATACGAGACTGACGAAAAAGTCAAAGACGGCGACTACGGATTTGGCGTCCGGCTGACATACATTCCGTCAAAAACGCCGCGCGAGCACATAGAGTTTTACACGTCCGGCGAAACCGCTTCACCGTGGGAAAACAGGCACAAACGCGTCTCCCGTGAATACCAGCAGAGAATTCAATTCGCTGAACTTGAACGATTCTCTATCATCGAAACCATAAGTGTTTCCAGAAACATCGCGCGGGATCTTGTATCGGGCATAACCCTGACGACAGACATAACCACAGTTTACAACAGCAATGCAGTCGGATCACTCTCTGACTCCAGACCGGCGGCGGTTCTTGAGCAAACGGGGAACCTTATAGACGGCAAAATCACCCTGGGCAACGATTGCGGAACGACATTCTCCAGCAACGATTGCTCAATTCAGTTTCACCCGACTGACGCGTTGAACAAAAGCGTAATCTTTGACTGGACGGCCGCAACAGATGGCTTCGGGGGCGGCACGGTTCTAATCGTGTCCAGGAATGGAAATTACGACAGAATAGAAGGCTCAACTCTCGTCCTCTATCTCAATGGCGCGGAGACTTGGCGGAGAACCATTCAACCTTCTGACAGAGCGCAACAAGATTTTTCTCTAACCGTGCCCGAAGAGATTTTTTATGATGAAATGCATCTGGTTTTTGATGAAAACAACCAGAATTTGCGCGAAATTGAGGTGCGACCCGCACGGGAGCGTATGCAGGGGTATAGGTTAGCGCCTTAAAAACAAGTTCAAGCAGAAGGTCTTGAAAGTTTAACAATTAGGTATTACACTAACGGACGATTGGTTATCTATATCGGATTAATCCGAAAATCAAAAAACCTTGAAGGAGATTTCAATGAATATCTATGTAGGCAATTTGTCTTACAACACGACCGAAGATGAGCTCAGGGAGTTATTCTCTCAGCACGGCTCGGTTGTGAGTGTGAACATAATAAAAGACAGGGAGACCGGAAATTCAAAAGGATTTGGATTTGTGGAAATGGGTGAACAGTCCGAAGGTGAAAAAGCCATTGAAGGACTTAACGACAGTGTTCTGAACGAAAGAAACTTGAGAGTTAATCAAGCCCGCCCCAGAAGCGAAAGAAGCGAAAGACGCTAATTCTTATTTATCCGCAATTACGCAGATATTCCGTTTGCCACAGCAAGCGGTAAAACAAGAAATTATTCTTTCTATTTTTTAGCGCAGGTCTTATCTGCGTAATCTGCGGATATAATTTTTTGAATGAAAGACAACAGTTTCGTTCATCTTCATCTCCACTCGGAATACTCGCTCCTTGACGGGGCTATAAAGTTTGACGACCTGATTGACAGGGTGAGCGAGTTGAAGATGGGCGCTGTTGCCGTTACCGACCACGGTAACCTTTTCGGTTCTTACGAGTTTTACAGTAAGGCAAGGAAAAAGGGCGTAAAGCCGATTATCGGCTGTGAAATCTACGTTACCCCCACGCTTAAACTGGACAAGCCGTCTGACGGTAAAAACTTTCACCTGACCGTTCTGTGCATGAACGAGCGGGGATATTCAAACCTTTCAAATCTGGTTACGCGCGGCTATTTTGAGGGACTTTACCGTCGTCCCAGAGTTGACCACGAGATGCTCTCAGAGCATAACGAGGGGTTGATAGTTTTAAGCGGCTGTCTGAGCGGAGAGTTATCTCAGGCGATTTTCAAACGCTATCCCGACCCGCCCGGAAAGGTCATTTCCACCTACAAAGAGATCTTCGGCGACAGATATTACCTTGAAGTTCAGGCGACCGGTGTGAATGAGCAAAAACGCGTGAACGCTGAGTTGAAAAAGTTGAGCGGAAAGTTTGATGTTCCACTTGTCGCTACCAATGACTGCCATTTCCTGCGTCGCGATGACTACGAGCCCCATGATGTTCTGCTTTGCATACAGACGGGGAAAAAACTTGAAGACGAAGGCAGAATGAGGTTTCCGGGAGACGGGTTTTATCTCAAAACGCGCGGGGAGATGGAGAAAAGTCTCAGGGGTTTCTCTGACGCGCTGGACAGAACGGTTCAAATCGCGGACAGGTGTAATTTTGAGTTCAAAGATGAGGGCTACCGCTTTCCGCAGTTTGAAGCCGGCGGCGAGTCTTCGGTCCGGAGTTTGCGCGAACTTGCCCCGCGCCTTCTTGCCGAGCGGCTTTTGTCCCGCGGAATCGCGGAAGACTCCGCCGAATACTCCGGGCGGCTTGAATACGAGATTGACGAAATCTGCAAAATGGGCTTTGCGGACTACTTTCTTGTGGTCGCGGATTTTGTGCGATACGCAAAAGAAAACAACATTCCGGTCGGCCCCGGGCGCGGAAGCGTGGCAGGCAGTCTCGCCGCTTACGCTCTGGGCATAACCGATGTTGATCCGGTGGTTCATAAACTGATTTTTGAGCGTTTTCTCAATCCGGGCAGAATTTCAATGCCCGACATAGATATAGACTTCTGTGCCGAAGGGCGCGACCGCGTCATAGACTATGTGAGCGAAAAATACGGCAGCGAAAGCGTTGTTCAAATCGGCTCCTTCGGAAGAATGTCGTCAAAGGCGGTTGTGCGCGATGTCGGCAGGGTTATGGGGGTTCCCTACGGCGAGGTGGACAGGGTTTCAAAACTTATTCCGTCTTTTCGCGGCAAGGTTCACAGCATAGAAAAAGCCGTGAAGGAAACGCCCGAACTCAGAAAACTTGTTGAGGGCTCGGAGCAAATTGCCACTTTGATTGAAATGGCGAAACACCTTGAAGATATGACGCGCCATTCCTCAACGCATGCGGCGGGCGTGGTTATTGCGAGCGAGAAAATCTCCGACCGTGTGCCGCTTTACAAAGGCGCTAACGGTGAAACCGTAACGCAGTTTGACATGCACGCGCTTGAAAGTCTGGGTTATGTAAAATTTGATTTTCTCGGGCTTAAAACTCTCACAGTCATTCAAAAGACCATTGACCTCATACGCTCCCGCTCAAAAAACGGCTCGGTTCCCACACTTGACATAGACCACATGCCGTCTGATGACGAAAATGTTTACAAACTTTTAGCCGAAGGCGAAACGCACGGGCTTTTTCAGATTGAGTCGTCATCGGGAATGGTTTCAATGCTACGCAAACTCAAACCCGAAAATTTTGACGACATAGTCGCCGCGCTCGCGCTTTACCGCCCCGGACCTCTGGACAGCGGAATGGTTGAGGACTTTATCAAACGCAAACGCGGCAAGGCGCGGGTTTCGTATCCGCATCCTCTTCTTGAAGAGGTTCTCAGCGAAACGCGCGGGCTTTTCGTCTATCAGGAGCAGATTATGCAGACGGCGAGTATTTGCGCTAATTACAGTCTCGCGGATGCGGATTTGATGCGGCGCGCGATGGGAAAGAAAAAGCCCCGGGAGATGGAGGCGCAGAGGGAGCGGTTTGTCTCAGGTGCCGTGGACAAAGGCATAAAAAAAGAAAAAGCCGCCGAACTGTTTGAGATTATGGAGAAGTTCGCGGGTTATTCCTTCAACAAAAGCCACAGCACCGCCTACGCCCTTATCACCTACCAGACGGCGTATCTCAAAGTGCATCACCCCGCGGAGTTTATGTGCGCGCTTATGACGGTTGATTCCGCGAGTGACAAGGACAAACTCATCGCGCACATAACCGAATGCAGAAAGATGGGCATAAAGGTTCTTTCGCCCGATGTAAGCGAGAGCATGTCAGGGTTCACGCCGGTTGATGAAAAGACCGTGCGCTTTGGGCTTTCCGCGCTCAAAGGCGTGGGCGAGGAGACGGTCGCCGCTATAATCGCCGCGCGTGAGGAGGGTGGCGCGTTTGAAGACCTGTTTGATTTCTGCACGCGCGTTCAGACCAAGCGGATAACAAAAAAGGTTTTTGAGATGCTCATAAAGAGCGGCGCGCTGAGTTCGTTTGAGGAGAACGGCGCGAAACTGCTGAACTCGCTTGGCACAATCGCCGCGTATTATGCCGCGATGGATTCTTCCGGAGATGCGGGCGGGCAGTCATCTCTTTTTTCGTCCGATTCCGGCGCGATAACAAAGCCGGTTCTGCCCGAAGCGGAAAGGTGGAGCGATGAGCAGACCGCGGAATACGAGTTGGAAGCGGTCGGGCTGTTTGTTTCAAGCCACCCGATGACGCGCTACGCCGAGCAGTTGAAAGTTTTCACCTCACATGCCGACACCGAGCGGTTTAATCTCCTGCCCGACAAAAAAGAGATTTCAATCGCCGGGGTCGTGCGCTCGCTCGCCATAAAGACGACCAAGTCCGGCAAGGGGCTGTTCGGGAGGCTCGCGCTTGAGGACCTGAAAGGATCGGTTGAGTGCGTGATTTTCAATGACGCGATAGCCAAAAGCCGCAACCTGCTTGAACAGAAGACCGAGCCGGTGATTTTGACGGGCAACGTTGACGGTCCCGAAGACAAAAAGCAGATGAAGGTCAGAGAGGTTCTGTCCGTTTCGGAATTCCTCTCCCGCGCGTCCCGCGTTACCATTTCCGTTGACGAAAAAACGGCGAACACGGAAAACCTCTCCAAACTTGAAAGCATTTTCAAACAGCACCGGGGCGGGGCAACGGTTGATTTGAACCTCGGAGTGGAGGGCAAAACCGTTTCCATAGAGGTCGGTAAATACAAGGTTGAGGCGTCTCCGGATTTTGTCAGGGAGATTGAGTCGCTTCTCGGGGATAGAGCGCTCGCGCTTGAGGTGCGGCATGGCGGCGGCGGCGCGGAGAGAAAACCTCCGTTCGGGTGATTTTCTCTCCGTCCGTGAAAATGGACACCATTCCCTCAATCCCTGTTTCGCGGATTTCAAAAGCGGGATTTTCCCCAAACATCTTTTTTTCGCACCTGCGACACACCACAACACTCGGACGCGCCGCCCGCACAAGTAGCGAAAGCGCGTTTTTGTTCCTCTTTGTGATTTCGGGCAGAAACACTACATCACTACGCAATTCGCGGTTTTCCACAATATCCACAATATCCAACTTTCCTACGCCACTATGGATATTGTGGATAGATTCCATGAGTAGAAACGAGGTTTTTCCACATACGATTTTGAGGATAACGGGGCGCGGAAAACGCGAGTCGGCGACCGTGAAGTCCCGTAAACGCAGGAATTCCAGCCGCGCCGCGCCGTTTTCGGAGATGTTATGAACGGGCGGGGATTTGTGTATGTTTTTCCACATTACGCCGTAGTTTTCCACAGTTTTCCACAATTTGTCGTTTAACTTTACGCCGTTTATCCACAGATTTTCCACATTGTTGTTCTCTATCAGCGCCGCCGCGCCGTTGAGTTGGCTATGGTCGTTTGACAGCAGAATGAGGTGATCCGTTTTTGTTATCCGCTTGGCAAGCAGGGCGCGCGAAACAACGGCCGAGCCGATGAAAGCCGAGCGCGCTTTGCGTGAAAAGCCGCCCTTGACGAGAACGGTTGAGCCGTCTGTAAATGTGAACAGTGCGATGCTCTTGCGCCCCGCGTCAAAAAACGCCGCTTCGGTTTCCCCGCTTTCGGCGGGGCGGAAGTCATAAGCCGCGCTTGCGGTGAGGCACACAAAAAGAGCGGTGGCGGCAATCTGCGCGGCTTTGCGTCCCCTTTTCACAAAAAACGCGGCGGCAAGCGCCATGTAGAAAAGCACGAAAGTCAATCCCGACATCTGCGGCACGGAAATCTCGGGGCTTACGGCGAAAAGCGCTTCGGCGACCTTGGTGAGCGCGGTTGAGAGAAACGACAGCGAGGAGAGCAGAAACTCCGGCACAAAACCGAGCGCGGCAAAGACCACCATTGCCACAATGCACAGAGGCACCATCGCGAGTGCAATTGGCATCGCGGCGATGTTTGCGGGAAAAGTAAGAACCGGCGCGACCCCGAACATGTTCACAACAAGCGGCAGAGTCATCATGGTTGCCGCCGCCGTTGTGAACACAACCGCAATGAGCGCAAGCGAGATTTTTCGTGCCAAAGTCGGGTCCTTCTCAGGTTCGCGGGTTTTCACTCCAAACCGGTTGAGGGCGAGCAGGATTCCCGCCACCGCCGAAAAAGACAGAATGAACGACGGCTCAAACAGCGCATTCGGGGAGAACAACAGAATAAGCACCGCGGCGGCCGCGAGCGCGTTCATTCTGTCATCCCGCCTGCCCGAAATCATCGCGATCAGATAGACCGTTGCCATAATTGCCGCGCGAACGGACGAGTTTCCGAAACCCGCGAGCAGGGCGTAGAGAAAAACCGCCGGTATTGTCAGCCCCGCCGCGATTTGCGGCACGACAAACCGCGTCATAATGTATTGCGAGCGTTTGAGCAGCCACTTGACCGTCATAAAGAAAAAGACCGCCGCGATGCCGACGTGCAAGCCCGAGATTGCAAACAAATGGCCTATTCCGAGCGTTGTGAATTTGCGTTTAAGCGTTTCGTCAAGAGCGCTTTTTTCGCCGATGGAGAGTGCGTTCACAATCTCAGCCTGCGGTTGCGGAAGGTTTTGCCGTATGAAAACGGCGTAGTCCCGCCGCAAGCCGTTCACAAGACGCAAAAGGACCCCGTCCCGCGCCCGTGAGCCGAGCGGCTTAATTTTGCCCGCTTCGGCATACGCCGTGAAAAACACACCGTCCTCCGCGAGCCGCCGGGAGTAATCCCCCGCGCCGGGATTTTTGAAGCCGGTTATCCGTTGCGCCCGAATCCGCACCGAAACCTCATCGCCGTAGGCGAGATTTTCATGACCGTTTGAATAGACGATGACCTTCACATCCACCCGCGCAGTTTCGCCGCCGCGAGTCGCGCTCTCAATTTTGAGCGGGATTTTTACCGAGCCGTTCAGCCGTTTTTGAGCGTTTTCATAGAGCGAGCCCGTAACGGTTATCCGCTTTCCTTCAAGTGCGGAAAACACGGGGTCCGGCTTGGACTCGTAAAGATGCGGCAACGTCATTCCGAGCGGAAAGAAAAAAAGGGCGAAGAAAACCGCAAAGCGTTTTCTCCCGCCCGCAAGCGCCAAAGCCACCGGCAGGGCGAACAAAGCCGCCGTCCACACGGGCAAAAACCGCGCGGCAATTATGCCGAACATAAGCGCCACGGCACAGGCGACAATTCCATGTTTGCGAAAAAGCGATGAGAGAAGTCCGGGGTTCACGGCTTTTCTTTTATCAGGCAGATCGCCTTTGCCGCTATCCCCTCGCCGGCTCCCGTCCACCCCGTTTTTTCGGTGGTTGTGGCTTTTATGTTTACCGCGCCGGGCGCAATGCCGATTGCCTCCGCGATTTTCTCACTCATCTTTTTTGCGTGCGGGGCGATAAGCGGTTTTTCGCATATCACAACTGCGTCCACGTTGGAGACCTCAAAACCCGCCCGCGCGATTTTTTCGCGCGTTTGTTCAAGCAAAAACGCGCCACTCGCACCTTTGTATGCGGGGTCTGTGTCGGGAAAATGTTTTCCGATGTCGCCCAGCCCGGCCGCGCCGAGCATGGAGTCGCATATTGCGTGGGCAAGAACGTCTGCGTCCGAATGTCCTTCGAGCCCCCTGTCAAAAGGAATTTCCACACAGCCGAGCAGAAGTTTGCGGTTTTCCGCAAACCTGTGTGCGTCAAATCCTATTCCGGTGCGTATCGTCATTTTTCCGTCTCCGCCATATTTTCCGCGATGAGTTCGGCAATGGCAAAGTCATCACGGGTTGTGATTTTCATATTGCGTTTGCTCGCCGGAATTAAGACCGCCCCGCCGCCGGTTGAAGTAAAAAGCGCGGTTTCGTCCGTTATTTCCTCAAGCGCGGGCGAAAAATTTTCGTATGCTTCGGCGAGCAAATCGCGTCTGAACGCCTGCGGTGTTTGAACGCGCCAAACATCTTTGCGCCCCGGATTTCCCACAACGCGGAGAATATCCGGATTTTGCCTGTCGTTCCCGGTTAACTTGATTGAGTCGTCAAGTGGAATAGCGGCGGTTGCCGCTCCGAACTCAATCGCGGCGCGAACGCACCGTTCTATCAATTCCTTTTCAACAAACGGGCGCGCCGCGTCATGAAGAACAACCGCTTCGCCCTCTTCGCTCGCGGCATAAAATCCCAACCGCGCCGACTCAAAACGGTTTTTGCCTCCGGTGATGACAGCCGCTTTTCCGTCCGTCCATTTTTGAGAGATTTTCCGCGCCTCTTCCATTTTGTCCGCCGGCGCAACGATGATAATTTCGCTTATGGATTCACAAGACGCGAAAGTCTGCAAACTTCGCGCAAGAACGGGTTTGCCACAGAGGTTGAGAAACTGTTTTGGCTCTCCGCCCGAAACGCGAGTTCCTTTTCCTGCTGCGAGAATAACTGCGGAAGCTGAGGGCGTTGCGAATTCAGACATTGAACTATATCTCTGTGGAGCTTAGGGCAAGTTTCAGCCCCAAGGGACGGACGTCAAGTTTGTCTTCTTTAAACACTGTAACGGGATTTTTCAATACTGCTATTTCTGAATGTTTTTCCCCGGCATGGAACACGGCATAGATTTCATACTCACCTGGTATTTCTCCGTTTTGGCATTTTCGGGCGTGATTCCACTGCGCGCCCGTTATTTCAAAGAGGTGTGGAGATCCTTTTATGGTTGATTTAACCTCAACATAGATGTCAGGGGTTCCATTTTTCTTAATAAGAATGTCGTAAGGGGTGCCGATTTCTTTGATTTCGTTCTTCCATTTAACTTCTATAACTTCGTCTGATGAATGCTTTTCTTTCAGTTTAAGAAAAACCTCTTTCTCTCCCCATCTTCCAACTTCCTTGGGTATTGGTGTCGCTTTGCGCTGAGAGTCTTCGTTCTCGTTTCCTTCTTCTGAACGGTTATTTTGCAGACTTCTTTGAATAGGGGCAGAAGTTTTGGCGAGAGACCATTTAGAGGAACCGTCCGCTTCGCGTTGAGGTTCCCATTCCTCAGAATCCTGACCTTTATCTGATGCATATACACTATCTGACCCCGTCCGCCTTTGAGAATAAGATTTTGATTGCAGGGTTTGCTGTCTTTCATGTTTTTCTTTGAATTCTTTAAGCTCTTTGTTTTCCTTTTCTAGCTCCGCCGTTTTTTCTTCCAGCTCCGCCGTTTTTTCACGATGTTCTTCTACTGTCAATGTCTCCGGCGTCATTCCCAAAACTCTAATCACTTTGTCACGGGTAAGGTCATCTCCTGAATAATCGGGGTGTAGGTCATTAAAAGTGAGTCCTCCGAGACAATCTCCGGGGATTAACTTTTCCTCTTTGTCGTAGAGCCAGTCGGTGTTTTTGATTTCCTCTCCTGCTTTTGAAAAAGTTTCTTCTTTGGCTGAGTCAAAAGCCAAATCCTTTTGAGTATCAGCTTTTCGCAAAATTCCTTTAATGAAACTATGGTTTTCCAAGAGAATCCCCCAAAGAATTTTTGAACGCTCCATAGTAATGTTCGCAAGGGAGTGGTCAAGTCCTTCAATTTGAAATTCTGGATTGAACCCTTTTTCTGTACTTTGCCAGTTGTGTGGTTCTCCTTTAGAGTATTTTTCTTTATGAAATAATTCGATACTCTTTTTACATCCAAGAGCGCTAAATAAAGAATCAATCTTGTCTTTTTTCTCTTGTATTTCATCCAATTCCTTAGCGATTTTTACTTTTTCATTGCCGTCAAACCATTTGAGAATCTTGTTATTGGGAAGATAAGTGTCTTCGGGCGCGGAGTAGATATCTTTTTCTGTAAGAATAATTTCGACATTTTTCAAAAGTTTCGCTATCTGTTCTTTTTCGTTGTCGTTTGATTTATCGTAAGCATTTGCAATGAAAAGAATATCTTTGCTATACTGTTCTGCGCAGACTGGTGGATTTGTTTTTTTGTAGCGTGGCAAGATGGATTTTTCTATGTCATCTTTTCTTTTAGGTTTGTCTATTTTTAGTTCTTCTTCAAAAAATTTTTTGGCGTTTTCATATTCCAAAATTTTGGGGTCAATAATATTAAAAGAAGATTGGAAGTCGTGGAATTCTTCTTCGTCATGAGGCATAAAGATTTGTGGTTTATCTTCGGAATTCAATGGTGAGATATACCTTTCCCCATCTTTTAGGGGCACAATGGGTTTGGTCGCAAATGCTTTGAATTTCTCACTATCCCTATAGTGTTTGATTGGGGTAAGCGCTTTGTATAGATTGTCCAGCCATTTATAATTTTTCGTCTTTATAAATGTTTCATCAATTTTTTCCGCCAAATTTTGAAGAGTAAACTCTTCTATGGTAAGAAGATTGATGATGCGCTGGGAAATATCAGGAGAAACCCATTTGCAAGTTCCCTTTTTAACTTCTTCTGGGTTAACAAGAGGAATTACTTCCGGTGTGCCAGACAAAGATTCTTTTAAATAAAGATATGTATCTTTTTCGTATCCGGGAATCAAATTGTCTTCCTCAAATTTTTTC
Organism: Candidatus Mycalebacterium sp.; assembly: GCF_977828045.1. Taxonomy (NCBI): domain Bacteria; kingdom Pseudomonadati; phylum Thermodesulfobacteriota; class Candidatus Dadabacteria; order Candidatus Nemesobacterales; family Candidatus Mycalebacteriaceae; genus Candidatus Mycalebacterium; species Candidatus Mycalebacterium sp. The sequence continues at coordinate 20,943 of NZ_CDWCUL010000016.1, forward strand.
ATAACTGCCTTATGTGCAGTTGCGTAAGGTTCATGAGTTTCTTCATCATCCGAAGCCAATGGCAAGAGATCAAAAAACTCGGGAGTCAAAAGATTTAAATCTCTTATCAGGGGAAGAGAGTTGGCGATTAGTTTTCCTATTTCTTTTGTAATTTCCTTATTCTCTTTGTCACCAAAGGAATGTTTTCTCTGCTCGGGGTTGTTTTGTAGGGAGCTTGAACAAGGAAAGAAAGCCCACTTTGTTTACTTGTTGGAAAGAAAACAAAAACGGGCATTTCAATTTCCACGAATTTGTTTTTTTCTTTTTGGAAAGCTATTTGAACCTTGTGTGATGTTTCCGGAATTTCCTCGTTGGATTCTATGATAAGAAAGGACCAACTACCTTCTTCGTCTTTGGCTGTTGCTTCCGTAACTTTTAATCTGTTTCTATGAGGTTCTGGTATTTCTTTAGAAGATTTTTCAATTTTTAATTTTCGTTCTTCACCATTATAAAAGAAAGTAACTTCTTTTATATTTTTCAGAAACAGCAAGTTTTCACTTTTTGTTTTTATCTTCTCACAATTTTCAATAACAGATTTTTTGGCATTGCCGGATTTGAAAGGAAAAATGAACACAGTCTCTTTTCCGATGTCTATGGGGTCAACCGTCTCTGGAACTATGTATTTTTCAATTTTGAAATGATATTTGCCGGAATGAACAATCGGACAATCGGTAATATTAAAAACCGCTTTGAAGCCAACACCGAACTTTCCTATTTGATTAACACCATTCTTTTTTGTTGAATGACCCATTGTGGTTATTGAATAAACATCTTCATACTGGAAAACTTTTTTGCCATCATGTCTTATTTCCAAATCATCATTCCGCACATCAAAACGCACATAACTTGCTTCTGAGTCCTCGGCATTCTGAAGAATTTCAAAAATAAACTGTCCTTTGTCGGAATGCTGTTGCGCAAACATTTCGTGGGCATCGTCATTATTTTCCTCCTTTGACTTAAGATGAAGGCGCCGCTTTTTCTTAAGTTCTTCTAGTTTCGGATTTAGTTCTTCGCTCATTGCGTTGCTTCTCAACTTGGAAAGTTTAGTGTCTTTTGTCGGTTGTGGATGCAGATTATAAATGCATCGGACGAGGTTTCAAAATCGGCTTGAAAACGGCTGTGAGGGTAATCATAATAGCCATATTCAAAGGAAGTTTTATTCTTGAAAATTCAAACCCTTGCCAGCGGCAGTTCCGGGAACTGCACTTTTATAGACAGCGGTAGCGCGAAAATCCTTGTTGACGCCGGCATCAGCGCGAGACAGGTTTCGGAGCGTCTTAAGTCAGTCGGGGCGCAAGTCGGTGAGTTGAACGGCGTCATCATCAGCCACGAGCATCAGGATCACACAAAAGCGATAACCGTGTTGCCTGTTCCGGTTTATGTTTCATCCCGCACACGGCATCTGTGGAGCGGCGTTAGAGATTTGCGTGAGTTCCGCACGGACGAGCCCTTCGGTGTGGGCGACATTCTCATAACGCCTTTTCCCGTTCCGCACGACGCGGTTGACCCGGTCGGGTTCACCGTTGAGGCGGGCGGCAAAAAGGTGGGGATTGTTACAGATATAGGGTCTGAAACCGGGCTGGTTCTTGAACGGCTCAGCGATTGCGACATGCTGATAATAGAGTCCAATCACGATGAGGGGCGGCTTCTCACGGGGCGTTATCCTCTTGAGGTGAAACAGAGGGTTGCGGGGCGGCTGGGACATTTGTCAAACCGCCAGTGTTCGCGGTTGCTTGAAAGCGTTGCGCACGGCAATTTGCGTTTTGTTGTTCTGGCGCACCTCAGTGAGAGAAACAATTTGCCGCGTCTTGCGCTGGACGCCGCGCGCAGGGCGATAAGCGGTTTTTCCGCGTCTCTGCACATCGCACCGAAAAGTTGCGGGGAGGTTTTTGTCCTTTGATTTCACGATACAGCCGGAAGGAAATGGCGGAGATTTGGAGCGACAATTCGCGATACGGACGGTGGCTTGAAGTTGAGTTGGCGGTCTGCGGGGCGTGGAGCCGGAAGGGGAAAATACCGCGCGCCGCTCTTGCGGACATCAGAAAAAAAGCCGCATTTGACGAAAAAAGAATTGCGAAACTTGAAAAGGATTTGAAGCACGACATTGTGGCGTTTCTCACTTGCGTTTCTGAAAAGGTTGGTAAAAACGCCCGCTATATTCACATGGGCATAACCTCGTCCGATGTGCTGGACACCGCATTCGCGCTCCAGTTGAAAGCCGCATCCGCGATTATCCTCAAAGATATGAGCGATGTGATGAAGGTTCTCAAAAAACTCTCCCTGCGGCACAAAAAAACGCCTATGGTCGGGCGCTCTCACGGCGTTCACGCCGAGCCGAAAACGCTGGGGCTGGTTTTCGCCCTGTGGTATGACGAAATGGGGCGCAACCTTGAGAGAATGAAACGCGCCGCCGGGGGCGTGAGCGTGGGAATGATGTCGGGACCGGTCGGGACTTATTCAAGCGTTCCGCCCGAAGTTGAGAAAATTGCCTGCCGCGAGCTGGGCTTGAAGCCCGCCGCCATCTCCACGCAGATAATCCACCGCGACATACACGCGGAGTATTTTCTGTGTCTTTCACTCATCGCCGCCGCGATTGAAAGAATTGCGACCGAAATCCGCCATTTTCAGCGAACCGAAGTGCTTGAAATGGAGGAGCCGTTCGGAAGCGGTCAGAAGGGGTCTTCGGCGATGCCGCACAAGAAAAACCCCATTCTGTCCGAAAATCTTTGCGGGCTTGCGAGGGTTGTAAGGTCTCACTCCACCGCCGCGCTTGAAAACATCGCGCTGTGGCACGAAAGAGACATAAGCCACTCCTCTGTTGAGAGGGTTATCGCGCCGGACGGGACGATTTTGATTGACTTTATGCTGGCGCGGCTCAAGACCCTGCTGGAAGGGCTTGTTATTCACAAAGACCGCCTCGCGCAAAATATGGATTTGACAAAAGGGCTTGTGTTCTCGCACAAGGTTTTGCTGAAAATTATTGACAAGGGTGTTTCGCGCGAGAAGGCGTATAAGATAGTTCAGAGAAATGCGATGAAGTGCTGGGAGAAAAAGACGGACTTCCGCGCAATTCTGAAAGCGGACGCCGAGTTGAAGCGTCTTCTTTCCTCACAAGAGATTGACGCCTGCTTTGATGTTTCGGGGGACTTCCAACATGTTGACGCTATTTTCAAAAAGGTTTTCGGCTGATTCCGTGCGCGCGAAGGTTTTTTTGTTCGCGGTTCTCCTCTGTCTTGCCGCGCTTTCATGCGGCGGCGGACAGAGCGATGAGGATTTGGGCAACAAGGCGGACGCCGCCGCGCGATTTTTCGCCGGAACATTTTCGCTTTTCATTCCGGACGGATACACCGTCAGGGCGGAGAATGTCAGAGACAAAGGAGACGGATTTACGGGCGGAATGTTCGTTGTAAAGTCGCCGGACGGCTACGAAACGGATATTCCCCCCGTGCCATTTATTCTCTCGCCGGACGGGCGGCATATCATTCTGGAAGCGCGCGGACCTTTCGGTGAGAGCGATTTGAACGACTCTCAGATTCCCGGCTTCAAAGCTGCGCCTAAATCTTTCACGGGCGCGCCGCTGCTGCTTGTGTCGCCGGACGGGCGTGTAATCGCGGGGAACAGGATTCTTGACACGGCGGTTGATTATGCGGCTGACAATATGAAAAAAATCTCCTTTGATGAAGTCGCCGTTCTCGGCGATCCGCGCGCGCGCGTGGTGATTGTGGAGTTTTCGGATTTTCAATGCCCGTATTGCCGCGCCTCGTCCGAAGTTTTGAAAAGAATTCTGGACGAATACGACGGCGATGTGAAGGTTGTCTACAAGCAGTTTCCGCTTAGTTTTCACGACTGGGCTTATGAGGCGTCCGAGGCGTCATACTGTTTTATGCGGCTCGGCGGCAATGAGGCGTTCGGGATTTTTCACGATGAGGTTTTCGCCGCGCAGGCGGAGATAACGAAAGACAATCACAAAGAGCATTTTGCCGTCCTCGCCGCAAAGGCGGGGCTTGACGGCGGCAAATTCGCGCAGTGCGTGGAGCAGTCCGAAACGGCGGATTTGGTTGAGAGGGACATAGAAGAGGGGGTTTCTTTGCGGGTGGACGGAACGCCCGCGTTTTTTGTGGACGGTTTGAGGGTTCCCAACGACCCCGGGCTTTTGATAAAAGCGATTGAATTGCGCCTTTCGGGCGTAAAATAACCGGAAATGGATTTTATAAACGAAGCAAGCGGGGCGGTCGCCGTCGCGGCGGCGGACATCGGGGTGTGGGAGGCGGCTCATCTGGAAAAGGTTTTTGTGCCGTTTTACTCCTCGGCGGACATCAGGATTTCGTCAAGCAAAGCCGCCGTGGTGGACACAAACATCTTTCCCGCCGGTTTCAACAACCTCTCCCCGGATTTTCGCGACCGGCTCGGGCTTCTCATCAGGGACGCCATTTCGCGCAAATATCCCGGCGCGGACAAACTCCTCGTGATTCCGGAAATCCACACGCGCAACCCGCATTACTGGGAAAATGTGAAGACGCTTGAAGAGGTTTTGCGCGCGCGCGGGTTTGAGGTGAAAGTTGGTTTTGTTGATGACGCGATTGAGCGCGATGTTCTCTCCGCCGCCGCTTCGGGGGGTGGAACGGTTGAGGTTGTCAAAGCCGCAAGGGACGGTGCGAAAATCTCTGCGGGCGGTTTTGTTCCGGACGCTGTTCTGCTCAACAATGATTTTTCCGATGACTGCCCCACGATTTTGCGCGACATAGAGCAGCCGGTTCTGCCTCCGGTGGAAATCGGCTGGCATTCCCGCAGAAAGGACGTGCATTTTGAGTTTTACAATTCGCTCGCCCGCGAGGCGGCGGCGGTGTGCGGAATTGACCCTGAGATTATTTCCATTGAGACACGGCTTATTGAAAATGTGGATTTTGACGAGCCGCAAGACAGGGAGAGGATCGCCCGCGCGGCTGACGAAATGGCGGCGGGTCCGGCAAACGGCGAGCCGCTTCTTTTCGTGAAAAGCAACAACGGCACCTTCGGAATGGCGGTTGTGGCGGTTTCGGGCGGGGACGGGATCAGAAATCTGAACGCGGAGAACAGAAAGAAAATGCGCGCCGGAAAGTCAAAAAATCCCAGCAGACAAATCGTTATTCAAGAAGGGATTGAGACCGTTTTGCGCACCGATGACGGACATCCCGCCGAGCCGGTGCTGTATATGGTGGAAACCGAGGTGGCGGGCGCGTTTTACCGCACGAACTCTAAAAAAAGCGAAACGCAGAATTTGAATTCGTCCGGAATGGAGTTCCGCCAGTTTCCGAACGGCGTGAAAGAGTTCGGCAAAATCCCCGAACTGCTTTCGCTGTGCGCGAAAATCGCCGTCATCGCGGCGGGCTATGAAATTGAAAAGGTTATGCTCGAAGGCGGATGTGAGTAGGGGCGGGTTTTCATCATTACGATACCGGAGACGCGTCTGTAAATGACAACTTTTTCGTTGATGCCGGCGGTGGGTTTGAACTCAACGCGTATAACGCAATCGGCCTGAATTTCGGCGGTTCCGCGCAGGTGCTGGGAGACGAGACAAAAGAGTATTCGGGCGTGATTGTGGCGGCATTTTCCTACGACAGAGGTCTTGACGGACGCGGTATGGAAGTGTCAATCAAAAGAGCGTTAGAAAGCGGCGATTTAATTTCGCGGATTGCTCCGGGAACACAGTTCAACGATGTGAAACAGGAAATCCGCTCCACGGTTATGCAGGCAAAGGTTGCTTATAACTGGGACGATACAAACGCTTACGCCCGTTCACAGATAAATGAATTGGACGGACGGCACAACCACGCGCTTGGCGCGGAATTTGGTTTTAAAAGAGTGAACATAGGCGTTGAGACCGGATATTCATCCGGCAACGATGATTTGAACGCGCTCGCCCGCGCAAGCCTGCGGCTTTAAGCGCGGATTGGTAAAAACTCAAACTGTTTTATTCAGCGTTCCCGTCCCGCGCAATTTCAGATAGATTGTTTGAATTGCTGGGAGATACGGCTAACGGGAGTTTTCAATGACAAGTTTTATTCGCGTAAAAAACCCTCATCGCACAAAAACGGATTTGCTCGCCATAGGCGTGTATGAAGGGGAAAAACGGCGATTTTCCGCGATTGACAAAAAACTGAAAGGCGCGATTTCACGGGCAAGCAAGCGAGCGAGCGGCTTGCGCCTCGGCGGGTTTTTTACTGTGGACACGGTGGGGAATCTGCCCGCTTCCGAAGTTATGATTGTCGGGCTTGGCGATAAAAAATCGTTCTCCGCGCCATCTGATTTTTTCAAAGCCGCTTCGGTTGCCGCGAAAAACGCGGGCTCTCATGTGAAAGAAATCGTTCTGGATTTTCCCGCATCCGGCGCGCCCGCATTGCGCGCGCTGATGGAAGGCGCTCTTTGCGGCTCCTATGTTTTCTCCAAATACAAAAGCGGTTCCAAAAAAGAGGGCGCTATCTCCTCTGTTGCGGTTTATTCCACGGCGTCCGAAACCTCTTTCAAAAGCACGGCGCGAGCGGCGCGGAGCATCTCAAGCGCAGTGCGTCTTTGCAGGGATATGATTAATGAGCCGCCCGCCCATCTCACGCCTTCCGTTCTCGCGGATTACGCTCAAACCATGTGTTCGGAAGAGGGGCTTTCCTGTTCCGTCATTATGCCGGATGAGATGAAAAAGAGGGGAATGGGCGGAATGCTCGCGGTTAGCGCGGGCAGTTCAAACCCTCCGCGTCTTATCCATATGACCTACTCTCCCAAAGCCGTCCGGTCGCGCCCGGTCGCGATTGTCGGCAAGGGGATAACCTTTGATTCCGGTGGTTTGAGCCTCAAACCCGCCGAGGCAATGAAAACGATGAAGATGGATATGTCCGGCGCGGCCGCCGTGGTGGGAGCGATGAAGGCAATCGCCGCAGCGAAGCCGGGCGTTACCGTTCACGGAATAGTGGCGGCGGCGGAAAACATGACGGGACCGTCCGCCTACAAACCGGACGACATCGTAACCGCAATGAACGGCAAGACCATAGAGATTGTAAATACGGACGCCGAAGGGCGCGTTGTTCTCGCGGACGCGCTCAGTTACGCGGTGGAGATCGGCTCAAAAGAGATTATAGACCTCGCCACTCTCACGGGCGCGTGCGTTGTGGCTCTTGGAGTTCATACGGCGGGGCTTATGAGCAACAGCGAAAAAATCGCGCGCGACATCAAACGCTCTTCGCACGCGGCGGGCGAAAAGGTGTGGGAGCTTCCGCTCTCAGACGATATGCGCAAAGACATAGAAAGCGATTTTGCCGACATAAAAAACACCGGAAACCGCTGGGGCGGAGCCATAACCGCCGCGCTTTTCCTTGAGCATTTTGTCTCCAGCGTTCCGTGGGCGCATCTGGACATTGCGGGTCCCGCCTATCTGGAAAGGGGAAGCGACTGGTATCCCAAAGGGGCGACCGGTTTCGGCGTCAGGCTGCTGGTTGACTACATCTTGCGAAAATAAAAAGTTCCGGCGCGGGTTTGCCCTCACGCTAATTCGCCCCAGTTTTTTCCTTCGGTTATTTCAACCTTCATTTGCGTTTTCAAATTAAACGGGGTGTTTTCCATTTCGTTGCGGGTTATCTCCGCGACTTTTTCCCTTTCATCAAAAGCGGTTTCAAGAATTAACTCGTCATGCACCTGAAGAATCATTGACGACTCCATTTTTTCAAGTTTTCCGTGAATTTTTATCATCGCGACATTTATTATGTCCGCCGCCGAACCCTGAATGGGCGTGTTAATGGCGGCTCTCTCGCCGTTTCTGATTTTCAGTTTGTTTCTTGACGCGAGTTCGGGAATGAAACGCCTGCGCCCGATAATTGTTTCGGCAAAGCCCGCGTTTTTGGCTTTGTCCGCGTATTCGCGCATATATGTTTTGACTTTTGGATAGCGGCTGAAATATGTGTCCATATAATCGCGCGCCTGATTCATGCTTGAGCCCAACTGCTTTGACAGCCCAAACGGGCTGATGCCGTAAATAATTCCAAAATTGATGTTTTTCGCGAGCCGTCTCATATCGGATGTTACTTCCGCTTCGCGCACTCCGAGTATCTCGGACGCGGTTGAGGAGTGAATGTCTTCGCCGTTTTCAAAAGCCGCGAGCAGTTTTTCGTCTCCCGAAAAATGGGCGAGCAGGCGCAGTTCTATCTGAGAATAGTCCGCAGACAGAAAAACAAATCCGTCCGCCGGCACAAAGGCGCGCCGGATTTTTCTTCCATCCTCGCTTTTTATCGGAATGTTTTGAAGGTTCGGGTTGCTTGAACTGAGCCGCCCCGTTGAGGTTCCGGTGGGCCCGTATGAGGTGTGAATTCTTCCGGTCGCGGGATTGACCAGTTTCGGAAGAGCGTCAACGTATGTGGACTTGAGTTTGGAAATTTCCCTGTATTCAAGAATCATCGCGGGAATCGGGTGGAGCCCCGAAAGGGCTTTAAGCACTTCGGAATCGGTTGACGGCGCGCCCTTCGCGGTGCGTTTTACCGGCGCGAGCCCCAGTTTTCCGAAAAGCAGGTCTTTGAGTTGCGCGGTGGAATTGATGTTCAGTTCAAAGCCCGCCGCGGAATATATTTGCGACGATATGGCGTCTATTTTTTTTTCGAAATCAACCGAGATTTCCCCAAGCATTTTTGTATCAACAAAAACGCCTTTTTGCTCCATGGCGGACAAAACCCGCGTTATTTCCGGAACCCACTTGCGATAATTTTCCTCAATGCCCGCGCCGGCAATCTCCGCGCTCAGTTTTTTGTAAATCTCCATAGTCGCGTCCGAATCCCCGCATGCGTAGTCTCTGGCTTTTTCAAGAGGCACATCGGCAAACGGAATGCGTTTTTTCCCCTCGGTTGTAACCTCGTTATAAGTGGTCATTTTGCGCCCCAGATGTTTGCGCGCGAGTTCACTGAGCCCGTAACTCAAACCCGAGGAGTCCAGAAAATGCGCGGCGGTCATTGTGTCAAAGAAAATACCTTTCAGCTCAATTCCGCGCCTTGCCAGAACGATGTGTTCGTATTTCAGGTTTTGCCCTATTTTTTTAATTTCCGGGTCTTCGGCGATTTTTTTTATTTTTTGGAAAACCGCATCCGCATCGGCGTTTCCGGACGAATGGGCGACCGGAATGTAGCAGTGCGCGCCTTGCGCGGTTGACAGCGCGATGCCGACAATTTCCGCTTCGGTCGGATTTGGAGAAGTGGTTTCAAGATCTATGGACACGGCGCCGGTTTTTTTAATCCCGGCAAACAGCGCGTCAATTTTTTCGCTTTCCGTTAAAAGTTCGTATTGTGCGGTGTCGGCATTTTTCTCTTCGGTCGCGTTTCCGCCGAATTCAAGTTCCTTGTGGAGAAGATTTAATTTTTCGGTGTCTGCGCCGTCATACGCGAATTTTTCACGCCCGGTTTCCGTTTCCACATCGGTTTTAAGGGTCGCGAGCGTTCGGCTCAGGAATGCCTTTTCCCTGTCGCGCTCAATTCTCTCTTTTTGCTTTCCTTTAAGCGCGGAGGTGTTTTCGTAAAGATTTTCCAGTGAGCCGTATTCGGCGAGCAGTTTTGCCGCGCCCTTGGGACCCACGCCCTCAACTCCGGGAATGTTGTCCGAAGAGTCGCCCACAAGGGCGAGAAAATCAACAAATTTTCCGGGAGGCAGACCGTATTTTTCCACCACCCCCGCGATACGGGTTTTGGACTCCTTCATCGGGTCGTAAATCGTGATTTTTTCAGAAACCAACTGGCAGAAATCCTTGTCTCCGGTAACAAGCACCACTTCCTCGCCCCGTTTTTCCGCCGCCACCGCGATTGTGGCCATAAGGTCGTCCGCCTCAAAACCCTCCTTTTGAACCATGCGCACGCCCATCGCTTCGGTGAGTTCCATTATTTTTTCAATCTGCGGGCTCAAATCCTCCGGCGGCGCGTCCCTGTTGGCTTTGTATTCGGGATAGATTTCCTTTCTGAAAGTGCGGCCTTTTGAGTCAAAAACCACCCCCATAAACTGCGGCTCAAAGTCTTTAATAAACTTGCGCAGAATGTTGGAAAAACCGAAAACGGCGTTTGTCGGAAAACCCGAAGAGGTTGAAAAAGCGCGGTCAACCGCGTAGTAGGCCCTGAAAACATAGGAACTGCCGTCTATGAGGTAGAGAGGGGGCATATCCTGAAATTGTAGGGCTTTGCGCGCGGGGTGTCAAAGGCGCGGATTTTCAGCCCCGTTTCACGGTCCGGTAAACAAATGCGGGCGGCACGTTGCGCCATTCGGTTCCGGTTTTTTCAACTCCGCCGAAAACCGCTTCAAGGTTTTTTCTGAAGTTTCTTCCGCCCGGAAGCGCGTGCAGGGGCGTGTAGGCGAAGGAGGTGAAAACTCCTCCGGGGTTAAGCGCTTCACACGCCGAATTGAGCAGTTTTTTCTGCAAAGCGTCGGAGAAAACAGCCCACGGCAGACTGGAGACTATGCTGTCGCACCCTGTAATTTCGACACTTTTGAGGCACTTCAAAGTGTCTCCCGCGCAGGCGTTGAAAACCCGCGCGCGCGGAAACCGTTTTCTTGTTCGCTCGGCGAAATCGTGATTGATTTCCATCGCCACAAGAGTGGCTTCGGGGCTCATTTTTTCAATAATTTTTTGCGTGAACACGCCCGTTCCAGGCCCGAACTCAACAATCACACCCGCGCGCGAAACCCGCGCCTCGTCCACAATTCTGTCCGCCAGCCGCTCTGAAGACGGCAGCACCGCTCCGGTTTTGAGCGGATGAAAAAGGGCGTTTTTCAGATAAATTCCTATTTCGGACATTTTTCTATTTTAAGCCCAAAGCCCGAATTGTCCAATCCGCTTCTGTTAGAATCGTGGATATGTTTGAGGGAATTTCCGAAAAGCTCACGGGCATACTCGGCAAGGTCAAAGGCGCGCCGCGCCTGACGGAGGAAAACATAGATTCCGCGCTTCGGGAAGTGCGTATGAGCCTTCTTGAAGCCGATGTGAATTTTCGGGTCGTAAAGGATTTTACCCAGTCCGTAAAACAGAAAACCGTCGGCGTGGAGCGGGAAAGGGGAATAACCGCCGGACAGCATTTCATAAAAGCGGTCGAAGAGGAACTGACCGCTTTTCTCGGCGGACAAAGCGAGGGGCTCATTCGCAGAGGGGCGGGGCCTTTTACGATAATGGCGGTGGGGCTTCAGGGTGCGGGAAAAACCACTTTTTGCGCGAAACTCGCAGTCTGGCTCGCGGGAGAGAACCTTGCGGGAAAAACGGAAAAAATCCTTCTTGTTCCCGCCGATGTTTACAGACCCGCCGCCGCCGAACAATTAAAAACACTCGCTTCGCAGACGGGCGCGGGTTTTTATGAGCCGCCCGCAGGGGCGGGTCCCGAAGAGATTTGCTCCGGCTCCGTGGATTTCGCCCGCAAGGACGGTTTTGACACGGTGATTTTTGACACCGCCGGACGCCTTCACATTGATGAAGAACTGATGGAGGAGTTGAAGCGGATAAAAACCACATCCACCCCCGCAGAGATTTTGCTCGTTGCGGACGCGATGACCGGACAAGACGCCGTGAAGGCGGCGGAGGGCTTTAATGACGCGCTTAACATAAGCGGGGTCGTTCTTACAAAGATGGACGGAGACGCGCGCGGCGGCGCGGCTCTTTCAATGCGCGCCGTAACCGGCAAGCCGATCAAGTTTTTCGGAACCGGCGAAAACCCCTCGGACATTGAGATTTTTCATCCCGAAAGAATAACGTCCCGCATTCTCGGCATGGGAGACGTGCTGACCCTTATTGAAAAGGCGCAAACCGCCGTAACGGATTCCGAAGCCGGGCAGATGACCCGCAACGTGATGAAAAACCGCTTCACGCTTGAAGACTTCAAGCAGGCGATGCTTGCAATCGGCAAAATGGGTCCGCTTGAAAGCATAGGGGCGATGATTCCGGGCGCGGGGTCGCTTTTGAAAAATCCCGAAGCCACGGACAAGGCGCGCGCGGCGATGAAAACAACGGTCGCCATTGTGGACTCAATGACGCCCGGAGAAAGGCGCAACCACAGAATTCTCAACGGAAGCAGAAGAAAACGCATAGCGGCGGGAAGCGGAAAAACGGTCGCCGAAGTGAACCGGACGGTTAAAAACTTTATAAAGATGCAGTCGGTTATGAAAAAGGGCGGCAAGGGCAAAATGGGAAAACTCGCCGGTCTTCCGCGCGGACTTGATTAGAGAGAAGTTGGAACTGCGGACGGAGTCATATAGAATTGTTCCCGGTCGCGCGGGTCTGCCCGCCGGACCGGGAGGAGAGGTTTTTTGGTAAGAATAAGACTCACAAGACTGGGCGCGAAGAAAAAGCCGTTTTACAGAATTGTCGCCGCCGAAAAGCGCCGTGCGCGGGACGGTAAATTTCTTGAAATTCTGGGTTACTACGACCCGATTAAACGTCCGCACGAACTGAAATTTGACGAGGCAAAAATCAAAAAGTGGATTTCAAAGGGCGCCAAACCGTCAAATACGGTCAAAAAACTGATTGGACTTGAAAAATGGGAAGCTTGAAAGATTTATTGCAGTTCCTTGTCTCTTCAATAGTTGATGAGCCCGACAAGGTTAAAATAGAAGAAGTTGTGAATGAAGACAAAACGGTTCTGCGCCTCAGAGTTGCGCAACCCGACATGGGAAAGGTCATCGGCAGACAGGGCAAGACCGCCAAAGCGCTCAGGGGGCTGCTCGCCGCCGCCGCCGCAAAGCGGGGAATCTGGTTCTCGCTGGACATAGTTGATTAAAATCCTTCCCTTCCACGAAGGCGATGAGGCTTATTGATTACGGGAGAATTGCCAAAAGCCACGGGCTTGGGGGCGGCTTAAAGGTAATTCCGTTCAGCGGCGAAACCTCTTCGCTGGAAAAACTCACACGCGTTTTCATAAAGTCTGCGGGCTCGTCCGAGCCGCGCAGTTTTGAGATAACCGAAAAAATTGTGCGCGAAAAAAATGCGGTTTTGAAACTCTCCGGAGTGGACACCCTTAACGGCGCGCGAAAGTTTACGGGCTCAACGGTGATGATTGCCTCATCAGACCTGCCTGAAACCGGCGAGGGAGAATACTACAATTTTCAACTCATCGGGCTTGAAGCGGCGGACGGAGACGGCAAAAAAATCGGCGGTGTTTCATCGGTTGTGCAAAGCGGAATGCAGTCCGTGCTTGTAATTTCCACCCCGGACGGCGGGGAAATTCTTGTTCCGATGGTGAAAAAGTTCATCGCGGGCGTTGACCTAGAAAAGGGGACGGTGGTGGTAAAAAACACCAAAGCGCTTAAAGAGAAGGAGTGAACTGTTTTTTCAAGTTCCTTCAAACTCTTGTATTATTCCGCTTCCAGTCTAAGTTCAATGGCTGAAAAGAAAACATCTGATACATTGGGAGCCGCATACTGAAGTTTCCGGTCCTTTGATTTCATTGCCTCTTATGAAATACGAAATCATCACAATTTTCCCCGAGTTTTTTGATTCGGTTTTTTCGTGCGGGATTTTGTCCAAAGCGCGTGAAAAGGGTCTTGTAGACATCAACATCCGCGACCTGCGGGATTTCGCGGACGGCAAACACAAGGTTGTGGATGACAAGCCCTACGGCGGCGGAGAGGGAATGCTTTTTTTGCCCGAACCGCTTGGAAAAGCGATTAAGGCGGCGAAGGAGGGGAGCGAAAAAACCGTTACCCTGCTCACCTCGGCGCAAGGTCGCCCCTTTGACGGCAAACTCGCGCGCGAGCTACGGGATTACGGGAAAGTTGTGATTGTTTGCGGAAGATACGAGGGCGTTGACGAGCGGGTGTGCGACCTGCATATAGACATGGAGGTTTCAATCGGCGACTACATAGTTTCGGGCGGGGAATACGCCGCCGCGGTTATAACGGACGCGGTGTCGCGCCTTGTTCCCGGTGTTGTGGGAAACAGCGCGTCCACTGAAAATGAGTCTCTTTCGGACGGGCTTTTGAGCCATCCGCAATACACGCGTCCGGAAACATACGAAGGTGTTTCCGTGCCCAAAACTCTGCTTTCCGGCAATCATGAGGAGATAGCGCGGTGGAGAAGGGAGGCGGGAATAAAAAACACCCTGATAAAACGTCCCGATATTCTTGACCGGGCGGCGCTCACGAAAGACGAAACCACCGCGCTTTGCGAGTGGCGGGAAACGGACGCGCCCGATTACAGGGCGTATGTCGCGTTGCTTCATTATCCCGTTTACAACAGCCGGTTTGAAACAGTCTCTTCCGCTTTTACCAATCTTGATATCCATGATATCGCGCGGGCGTGCAGAACCTACGGAGTGAGGAAATTTTTCCCGGTCAATCCCATTGAGGGGCAACGTGAACTCGCCGAAAGGGTCATTAAATACTGGACGGTCGGAGCCGGAGCGGGCTACAACGAGACCCGTGCCGAAGCGATGAGACTTGTGGAGATAAAAAACTCGCTTGAAAACGTTACGGCGGAGATAGAAAAACTGGAGGGGAAGAAACCGGAAATTATCGCGACAGATGCGAGGGTTGGAGAGAAAATGACCGGATACGGGGAAATGAGGGAAAAAATTATGGCGGGAGACCGCCCGTGGCTTCTTCTTCTGGGAACCGGATGGGGAATCGTGCGCGAAGTTCTTGACTCCGCGGACCACACGCTTAAACCCATCAGAAGTTACGGCGATTACAACCATCTTTCGGTGCGCGGCGCGGCGGCGGCGATAATGGACAGGCTTTTCTCGTGTGAGTTTTGATAGTTGAAAAAACAATGATAGGATAGCGCGCAAATGAGCGAAGTACTCAGTCAGTTTGAAAAAGATTCAATCAGGGACGACATTCCCGCGTTTCGTTCCGGGGATCTTATCGCCGTTCATTACAACATTCTTGAAGGCGACAAAAGAAGAAACCAGGTTTTTGAGGGAACGGTCATCAGCCTCAAAGGCGGCGGCGTGCGGAGCACATTCACGGTCAGAAAGGTTTCCTACGGAATCGGGGTTGAGAGGATTTTCCCCGTCAATTCGCCCCTTATAAACAAAGTTGAAGTCAAACGTCCGGGCAAGGTCAGGAGAGCCAAACTCTACTATATGCGCGGACTTTCCAAGAAGGCGAGCAGAATTAAGGAAAGGTCAAAAGGTTAAGGGCCGGGAGTTTTCCACGGACTGCCTTTCGGCGCTTTTTCTTCCATAATTTCAATCTCTTTAATGGTATGACGCGCGCGCTCAAACGCCGTGTATGAGGAAAACACAAGCAGGATAATAAGCGCGATTTTGAGCCCGTAGTCCCCGCTGTCAAAACCCGCCAACCGCGCAAGCCCGTCCACAAAGAAGTTCAAAAGAGACGCGACTCCCAGATAGACAACCCGTTCGGTTCTCTGCATAACGCCAACCGCGCAGTCTATTCCAAGCGCTTCGGCGCGCGCCCGCATATAACTTACGAAAACCGACGATCCGACCACGAGAAGAATTACATAGATAAAAACCGAGTCGCGCAGGTGGCTCATAATTCCGAGGTAGATAAACAGCTCCGCCACTCTGTCCACCGAGGAGTCAAGAAAAGCCCCCCTTGCCGATGACATGCCCAAAGAGCGCGCAAGCCGTCCGTCAAATATGTCCGCCGTTGAGCCGGCGAGCAGAAAAACGCCGGCGAGAAAAACCCACCCGAATGAAAACAGCAGTCCCGTGAAAGCCGAAACAATAAGCGTGGTGTAAGTCAGCGCATCGGGGTGGCATTTTTTCCCGATGAGGTAGTCCTCAATGGGCTTGATGAGCATAAGCCACAGCAGTTTGACATCGCTCCCCAGAATTTTCGTTCCTTCGGGACCCTTTTTGTCCTTGCTTCTGTCAAAAATCTCGTTGTTCATTTCTTCGTTCATTTTCCGCTACATTCTCTCCGGCGCTGAAACACCGAGAATCCCCAGCCCGTTTCTGATAACTATTCTTACACATTCGCACAGAAAAAGGCGGGCGGAAGACATTTCTTTGTCGTCCGTAATAACCCTGTTGGCGTTGTAGTAGGAGTGAAAAGATGCGGAGAGCCCTTGAAGATAAAAAGCGATTTTATGCGGCGCAAGGGTGCGGGCGCTGTCGCGCACAACATCGGGAAAAGCCAGCAACAGTTTGGCAATTTCAATTTCCGGCTCAAGAACAAGCAGGGCGGCTTGCCCGCCGTCCGCGCTCACCTTTGCTTCGGCGGCGTTGCGCCTGATGCTTTCTATCCGCGCGTGAGCGTATTGGACATAATAAACCGGATTTTCGTTTGACTGTTTGCAGGCCAGTTCAAGGTCAAAATCCAGATGGCTTTCCACCGCTCTCATTAAAAGAAAAAACCGTGTTACATCGGCTCCCACCCTTTCGGACACTTCGCGCAAAGTAACATAACTGCCCGCGCGTTTGCCCATTGATTCCTCTTTGCCGTCCCGCACAAGGCGGACGAACTGAATAAGCAGAACTTCAAGCGCGGAACCGTCCAGCCCTAACGCGCCGATTGCGGATTTCATTCTCGCCACATGGCTGTGATGGTCGGCGCCCCAGATGTTTATGAGTTTCCCGCAACCGCGCGAAAACTTTTCAAAGTGATAGGCAATGTCGGTGAGAAAATAAGTTGGCGAGCCGTCTTTTTTTATCAGAACCCAGTCCTGGGAATCGCCGTATTCAGTCGCTTTGAACCACTGCGCCCCGTCCTCGTCTTTAACCGC
Organism: Candidatus Mycalebacterium sp.; assembly: GCF_977828045.1. NCBI lineage: Bacteria > Pseudomonadati > Thermodesulfobacteriota > Candidatus Dadabacteria > Candidatus Nemesobacterales > Candidatus Mycalebacteriaceae > Candidatus Mycalebacterium > Candidatus Mycalebacterium sp. The sequence goes on from NZ_CDWCUL010000016.1 coordinate 37,648, forward strand.
GTCCACCGCGCGCAGTTTTTCCATCGCACCGTCAAGCATATTTTTGCCGCCGGTTTTAGAGTGAAGCAACTCCCTTTCGCTCACCCAGTCGTCAAACTCCACACCTATAAATTGAAGATCCTTTTTTATCACGCCGAGCAGTTTTTCATAAGCGCGCTCCGCGCAAAATTCCGCGTCCGTTTTCGCTTTTTCGGCATCGGAGCCGTCAAAGATTTCGCGGGCGATTTCGGCGATGTATTTCCCTTTGTAGCCGTCTTCGGGAATTTCCGCTTCTTCGCCGAACAACCCCAGCAAATTCACCCTGACGGATTCGCCGAGCATCTCCATCTGCCTGCCCGCGTCATTGATGTAAAACTCGCGGAAAACCTTCCAGCCCGCGAATTCAAGCAGATTTGCCAGCGCGTCTCCCACAACCGCATTGCGCGCGTGCCCGAAATGAAGCGGCCCGGTCGGGTTGGCGCTCACAAACTCAATCAGCGCGCTTTTTCCGTTTCCTTCCCCCATGCCGAAACGCTGCGCCGCGTCTTGTATTTGGCGCAGTTTGGACAAAATCACCGCGGGCTTTATAAAAAAATTGACAAAGCCCGGTCCCGCAATTTCAACCTTTTCAAAAATGTCGGGGTTGTTCTCCGCGAGAAATGCCGCCAATTTTGCCGCGAGGTCGCGCGGGGAATCTCCGGCGGCTTTTGCGAGCGCCATCGCGGCGTTTGTTGAAAAATCACCGAACTCCTTTTGTTTGGGGGTTTCAATCTCAAATTCCACGCCCGAAGGCGCATCAGGGCAAACGGCTTTTGCCGCGTCCAAAACCCGCTCTTTTATCTCTTCCTTCATTGTGCGGCCACGTCAAGATGGGAGGTGTCATTGAGTTTGGAAACCGTGTATTTTCCGCCTTCGCACATGACAACCGTTTTTGACGATTCGCTGATTTTGAACTCCCGGAAGCGCGAAATCGGAACCCCGCAGAATTTGCAAAGCATCGCCACTATCGTCAAATTGTGGCTCACAACCACAACATTTCCGTCCGTCCATTTTTCCTGAATTTGCGCTATGGCGTTCATCGCCCTTGACTGAACTTCCGTGAAGGTTTCCCCGCCCGGTATGCGGAACTGTTCGGGTTTTTCCGTCCACGCTTTGAGTTTGTCCGAGTGTTTTTCCCTTATCTCCGAGAACTCAACGCCTTCAAAATCCCCCTGATCCATCTCGTGCAAATCCACGTGCACACCCACTTCAATGTCGTGATGTTTCGCAATTTCCCTCGCCGTGTCGATGGCGCGGCGGAGTTTGCTTGAAAAAATCGCGTCAATCTTTTCGTTTTTCAAATTTTCGCCGAGTTTTTTTGATTGAAAAATCCCGTTTTCGTTAAGCGGAATGTCGCTTATGCCCTGACACTTTTGCAGCCTGTTCCATTCCGTTTCGCCGTGTCTTACCAATGTCAGAAGCATTTTATCCGTGAAGCGGGTTTGAAGCACCGCGCCGAGCAATCTACACTATCAGTAGATACTATGAAAATCCCGGAGGGAATTATTATGAAGAAAATCGCCGCGCTGTTATTTGTTTTGTTTTTGTGCTCAAACGCGCGGGCTGATGTGTTTGATTACAGTCCGCGCTCGGTTATTGAGGAAAGTTTTTACGTTGTCCCGCACGACAAAGAGGAGGAGTTCGTAAAACTTTACAGAACGCGCCTTTTTCCGTTCTGGGAGGAGATGCGCAAAATGGGAATTATAAAAGGCAGATACAGAATGTTTTCTCAACGTCTTCACACCGCGAGCCCCGTTTGGACTTACAAAACAGTGGTCTATTTTTCGGACTACGAATCCGTGGATAAGTGGCTGAAAATCCGCGATGGCGTTTATGAGCGTCTTTTCCCCGGAGAGGGCGGATACAGGGGGATGCGCAAAAAAGTGGAGCCCCTGCACATCGGGCACAAGCACTGGGACGAATTCATACGCGAGATTCCGCTCAAACAGTAGCGGTCAGACAAGGGTTCGGTGTTTATCCGGATCTTCCAGCCCCAGATGCGAATACGCAAGCGGCGCGGCTTTTCTGCCCTTGGGGGTTTTCTCAATAAGCCCTTTGCGGAGTAAAAACGGCTCATAGACCTGTTCAATTGTTTCTTTGTCTTCACTCACGGATGCGGCTATGGTTTCAATCCCGACCGGTCCCCCGCCGAATCTCAGGATAACGGTTTCAAGAATTGCCCTGTCCATTCCATCAAGCCCGAAACTGTCAACTTCAAGCATATCAAGACATTCAAGCGCAAGGGTTTCATCAATTTTTCCGTCCGCTTTCACCTCCACATAGTCTCTGACTCTGCGCAGAAGGCGGTTCGCCACGCGCGGGGTTCCGCGCGATCTTTGTGAGATGTGCGCGGCGGCGGCATCGGTTATTTCCACTTTCATTATTTTTGCCGAGCGTTTGACTATCGCTTCAATTTCGTTTTGCGCGTAGTGTTCAAGGCGCAATTCCATTCCGAAGCGCGAATAAAGAGGCGAAGTTATAAGCCCCGTGCGTGTGGTTGCGCCGATAAGGGTGAATTTTTCCAGATTGATTTTCATTGACCGCGCCGAAGGTCCCTCGCCAACCAGCAGGTCTATGCTGAAATCCTCCATCGCGGAATACAGATACTCCTCAACAATCCTGTTTGTTCTGTGTATTTCGTCTATGAACAGAACATCTTTTTCTTCAAGCCCCGTCAAAATCGCGGCGAGGTCTCCCGTTCTTTCAAGCACGGGCCCCGAAGTTTGATGCAGTTTTGAGCCCAACTCTCCGGCGACTATGCGGGCAAGGGTCGTTTTGCCGAGCCCCGGAGGGCCGCAAAACAGAACATGGTCGGCGGCGGCGTTTCTTTTTTTTGCCGCCGTTATGAAAATGTCCACTTTTTCTTTGGTTTTTTCCTGTCCCAGAAAATCTTTCAAGTATTCGGGGCGGAGTTTTTCATTGCTCACCACGCCCGCAATGTCATCCGGTGTGGGTTGCGGGTTTGTAATTCGTTCGGTCTGTTTTTCGCTCATTTTCCGGTTCCCTTATTTTTTCATAATGCTGAGTGTGAGTTTAACCGCGTCTTCTATACGCTCCGTGGATTTTGCGATTTTTTCAATCTCTTTCATTGCGGCGTTAATTTCGGAAGTTCTGAACCCGTAGTTTTTCAGCGCGGACACTATGTTCCCGACCGCCGCCCTGTCCGCGCTTGAACCTTGCGAGGTCGCGGGAGAGGAAACCTTGTCTTTGAGTTCGTTCATAATGGTCGCCGCTCTTTTCGCGCCGAGTCCCGGAATTTTCTTTTTGTCCAAATCCCCTTTTACAACGGCATCGGCGATTTCCTCCGCCGATATGGCGGCAAGGATTTTAAGAGCCGCGCGGGGCCCGATGCCCGAAATTCCTATCAGTTTTTTGAATATCTCCGCCTCATACGGTTCGGAAAATCCGAACAGTTCAAGCCCGCCCTCCCGTGAATTGACTGAAAAATGCGTATGTATGATGAGCATTACTTCGCCGCCCGTGCCGGAGGGCAAATCGCCGAGCGTGCGCGCGCTCACGGCAACACCGTAGCCCACGCCGCCCGCAGTTTCAATCACGGTCAATTCGGGTGATTTTTTAACAACCGTTCCTTTCAGCAGGGAAATCACCTGAGCGTGAACCGCCTCCTTCGCGGGGATTTGCGCACGGAAAAACCCGGAATTTTATCGGCGGCTCTCGCATTGTTGATATGGCACACGGCGACCGCAATCGCGTCCGACTCATCTGAACTTTCAAAATTTTTTCTGCCGGTCAGCAGGGAAACCATTTTCTGAATTTCCTGTTTTGAAGCCCGTCCGTTGCTCGCGACAGACTTTTTTACGCTCGTGGACGCGTATTCAAAAACCTCAACATCAAACGCCGCCGCAGTTGCAAGCACGGCTCCGCGCGCCTGACCGAGGTGCAGGGCGGCTTTCGCGTTTTTCGCCACAAAAACCTTTTCTATTGACATACAGACGGGGGAAAATTGCTCAATTTTTCCGGCGATTTCCTTGCTTATCAGGTGTAACCGCCGCTCAATCGGGAGAGACCGCTTCGGGCGTATTTCGCCGCTGGCTATGAAAAGAAGATTTCCTCCGTCCCGCTCCACAATTCCGTATCCGCAGGATTGTGAACCCGGGTCAATTCCTATAACCCTCATTTCAAGTCTGGCTGCTCAACTCTTCAAGAATCTCCTCTTCTATGTCAAAGTTCGCGTAAACATTCTGCACATCATCGCTGTCTTCAAGGTTTTCCATAAGCTGAATCATTTTGTTTGCCTCTCGGCCGTCAATTTTGACGCTGCTTTGCGGAATCATCGTAACATTCGCCGCTTCGCACTTGAAACCCGCCTGTTCCAAAGCGTTTTTCACTTCCTCAAACTTTTCAACGGCCGTAATAACCGCCGCTTCGCCGTCTTCGCTCAGCACATCTTCGGCGCCCGCCTCTATGGCGGCGTCAAAAAGTTTTTCCGTTTCCGTGGAGAAATCAATCCTGCCCTTCATCTCAAACATCCACGCCACGCATCCGTTCTCGCCGAGGTTTCCGCCGTATTTGCTGAAAATGTGCCGTATGTCCGAAACGGTGCGGTTTTTGTTGTCCGTAAGCGCCTGAACATAAACCGCGCTTCCGCCGGGCCCGTAGCCCTCGTAAAAAACCTCCTGAAAATCTGCGCCGTCCATGCCGCCCGTGCCGCGTTTTATCGCTCTTTCAATTGTGTCGCCGGGCATGTTGTTGCTTTTCGCGAACGCAACGGCGGTTCTCAGGCGCGGATTTGAGTCCGCATCACTGCCTCCCTGCCGGGTTGCGACCGTAAGTTCGCGTATCACTTTTGTAAAGACTTTGCCGCGTTTGGCGTCAACCGCCGCCTTGCGGTGTTTGATGTTCGCCCATTTTGAATGTCCCGCCATATTTTGTTGCCCCGCGCGGACAAACATTGTAAGACAGGGCGGTGGGTTTGGCAAGGGGAGGGTTTCTTGACCGCGCCGCCGCTATTGATGTAGAATGCCTATCGGTTCCGGAATTTTTTTTGATGCGAGGAGAAGATTTTTGCGTGTTACCTTTATTAAGGATATTAAGAACTTTTTTGGGGGGGGGGGGGTAGAGCCCCTCTCCGCTGTCTAATTATTGCCTTTTTTCTGCTTTGCGTTCCTGCGCAGGCGTATGCTTTTGGCGCGTATGACCTAACACTTTCCTCCAACGAAATACAATCTTCCGATTTTGCAGACGGTGGTGTAACCATCACGATTGATCTTCCAGCTCCCGTCCGCTTCAGCGGAGCGAGTGGTATTACTGGTGGTGATAGCCGGGGGAACAATGCGTTCTGGACAAGAGAAGGATCTGTCAGAGTGGCGCCTCTTGCCCTGTTGCCTACTCATTCGGAGTTTTTGGGTCTTCCTGCGGGGATTACTGTTACTGATTTCAGGGCAACCACCGATACGCGCGGGCAATTCACACTTTCAGGCGACCCAACCGCGATTACTGAGACAACTGAAATAATGATTAGAATCGGCGGCTCTATAACTACAGGCGAGTCGGGTGAATCTGAGTGTGGCGGAGCCAGTAGTCTCTCGCAAAACGGCGGCGCCTGCCCTGCGTCAAATGTTGCGGTTCTAACTCTTACTTTTGCCCCGCCGGAACTGCAAGAAGAGCAACGCAAAGATTTCCACGAAGTAACCCTGGGAACATTGTCCAAAAACTTTGTCGGCTCAAATATGAGAATGATAGAAGCAAGAATGGGTTCTTCGCGGTCGCACGCGCCACGCATTAAGGTCGGCGGAAACGAAGTAAAGGGCATTGAACAGTTTATAGCCAAAACCCTCTACGACGCGGTAGGCGCGAGCCATTTGGGAGAAGGAAATTACAAACTCCAGGCGCCCGATTTAATGGAAAGTTTGAATGACGGCAGTTTTGAAATGCCGATAGGAACGGATTCCTCTTTCTGGATTGGCGGCGGCGTGCAGTTTTTTGAAGGCGACCCAACACAAAGCGGAATAACGAGCGATTACAAAGGCAGTACAAAAAGCACTTTGTTCGGAATTGACAGAAGAACGGAACTTTTCACAACCGGGATTTCCTTAGGGTTCAACTTTGGCAGTACGGACTACACATTTACAACGGGCGCAGTGAACGGTTCGGGCGGCGTGGAAACCTTCGGCGGAAGCATCTACCCCTACTTCGCAGTGCATCCATACGAGGGAATGACATTTTGGGCGCTCGGTGGAATTGGCTTTGGCAAGCACACCATAGAGGAAAACTACGCGGCTTCGGACATTTTCAACAGCTGGGACGTAACGTCACTTGACTGGGTTACGGCTGGGGGATTAGAGCAGGCGTTAGCGTTTGGCGCTCTGGACTTCACGGCGCGGGCAAAAGCCATGTGGTATGGCATAAAGATTTCAGACGCAGTGTCTGATTCGGGTAATAAATTTTCCGATTTAACTTCCCTTAACCAGCGTTTCCGCTTTGAAGGCGAAGCGGGATATACATTCAATTTCAGCGACCACCTCTCCGTGCGTCCCTACGGTCTCGGCAGTGTGCGGTATGACACCGGAGACGCATCTGTAAATGACAACTTTTTCGTTGATGCCGGCGGCGGATTTGAACTCAACGCATATAATGCAATCGGTCTGAATTTTGGCGGTTCCGCGCAGGTGCTGGGAGACGAGACAAAAGAGTATTCGGGTGTGGTTGTAGCGGCATTTTCCTACGACAGAGGCCTTGACGGACGCGGCATGGAAGTGTCAATCAAAAGAGCATTAGAAAGCGGCGATTTAATTTCGCGGATTGCCCCGGGAACGCAGTTCAACGATGTAAAGCAGGAAATCCGCACCACGGTTATGCAGGCAAAGGTTGCTTATAACTGGAACGATACGAACGCCTACGCCCGTTCACAAATAAATGAATTGGACGGACGGCACAACCACGCGCTTGGCGCAGAGTTTGGTTTTAAAAGAGTGAACATAGGCGTTGAGACCGGATATTCATCCGGCAACGATGATTTAAACGCGCTCGCCCGCGCAAGCCTGCGGCTTTAAGCGCGGGGAAATTGGTAAAAAACTCAACTCACCCCACAGCAACCGCTTTGTTATACGCCTCAATCACGTCCCTTCGGGACAAAATTCCGACAAGTTTTTTAGATCCTCTCGTTTCCACAACGGGAAGAATTTCGGCGGGTTTCTGCCCGAGGATTTTGACCACTTCATACAGATTGTCGTCCGGGCAGACGGTGGTAACATCCAGAGTGGCGAACTCCTTGACCAGTAGCAGATCCTTCAAATCCTCCTGAAAAAGCCACTGGCGGAAGTCCTGAATTGAAACGATGCCGGACAGCTCTCCGTCCGCGTTCACAATGGGGAATGTTGTGAATTTGCTCGCCGGCAAATCCTCAATCAGTTTTCGCAAACTTGTGTTTTCGTCAATGGTCTCAATGGTTGTTCTCATCACGTCTCGCACACGCAGGGAGTGCAGGCTCTCGTTCTCTATGCCGCTTATTTCCACGCCCTCTTTTTTGAGTTCAAGCGCCTCTATGGAGCCGCCGGAGAGTGCGCGGGCGACAACCCAGCTTGTTACAATGCAAACCATCGCGGGCACGATGAGATTATAGGTGTGGGTCAGTTCCAGTATCAAAAATATGGAGGTGAGCGGCGCGTGAGTGATTGCCGCGAGAAACGCGCCCATGCCGACCGTTGCGAATACGGGCGCGATGCCCGCAGGTGTGGACATGATTGATGCCAGCGCTTTTGCAAACGTTCCTCCCGCCGCCGCGCCCATGAATATCGCGGGCGCGAAAAGCCCTCCGGGCCAGCCCGAACCGACTGTTACACAGGTGGCGAGCGGTTTAAGAAGCAGTATCGCCGCGAGCACTAAAAGCGTTGTGTTGCCCGTGAGAATTTCCTGCACATGCTCATAGCCGTTGCCGAGCACTTCGGGCAGCAGCAGGGCGGTGCAACCGAGAATGGCGGCTCCTGTAAAAAGCCGTATTTTAACGTCCCCGATTTTTTGAAACAGGTTTTCGGTCGCGGAAAACATCTTTATGAAGCCCGCCGCAAGAAGCCCGGTCACTATTCCCAAGGGGAGATAGAAAACCGCGAGGTCGCTCAAACTGAAAGCCGAAAAATCCGGTATGTCAAAAAGGGGCGTGTTGCCTTTGAGAAAATATGAAATCGCGGTTGCGGACGCAGACGATATAACTATGGGAATAAAAGTCGCCGAGCGCAGATTTCTCAGCAGCACGATTTCCTCGCTGAACATCACTCCCGTAATAGGGGCGTTGAAAGTCGCCGCAATTGCCGCCGCCGTTCCGCACGCTATAAAGGTGCGTATGTTTGACTTGGAAAGCCGCATGCGCCTGCCGACCGCGCTGCCAATGGCTCCGCCCGTTTGCGCTATCGGTCCCTCCTGCCCCGCTGAGCCGCCGAAGCCCAGCGTTATGATGGATGCGAGAGCTCTCACAATCGCCTCGCGCCCCCGGACGATTCCACTTCCGAGGTTTATGCGCTCAATGAAACGGGGAAACCCGAAGCCCAGCAAATCTTTCGGCGCGAAAGGGATTTTAGAAACCGCGATAAGCAGAGCCGCGCCCACGAACAGAGGCGCGAACAACCACACTCCGCGCTCAATAAACGGTTGAACCGCCCTGATGTAAATCTCATCGTAAAAGGCTGTGAAAAGATAATTTACGCCGCCCGCCGCGATTCCTATGACGAGAGCGCCGGTTATGAGAAAGGTTTGCTCTCTGGAGAGGGAGCCGTTTTTTTTCATTTACACCCCATTCGGGTTTGACAGCAAAGCGTATTGATATGTAGAGTTTGTGCGAGTATTCCCCGCCTGTGGGCCAAAAGTTCCATGATATCAGAGTCCGCGCACGCCGCTCATAATCTATCCGCGAGCGATTTCCTGCTGATTTTATCCCTTGTGCTGATTGTATCCAAGTTTTTCGGCGAAATAGCCGAACGGCTCAAGCAGTCCGCCGTTTTGGGAGAACTTGTGGCGGGCGTTGTTCTGGGCGCCGGCGCGCTGGCGATTATGCCGTCTTCCCCGACCGATGCGGGCTATCAGACTTTTCATCTTATCGCCGAACTCGCCGTTGTTGTGCTTCTGTTCGAAATCGGGCTTGAGACCAAACTGAAAGAGATTTTGAAGGTGGGTCCCGTTTCGCTTCTTGTTGCGCTTGCGGGAATAGTCGCACCGTTTCTTCTGGGATTTCTCTCTGTTTACGCGCTTGCCGCCTACGGAATTATGGGGCTCGGAGAGGAGAGCGTATTTCTCATCGCCGTAACGGCGGGAGCGACCCTTACGGCGACGAGCGTGGGCATAACAGCGCGGGTTCTTTCGGACTTGCGGCAGCTGGGCTCGCCGGAAGCGAAAATCATAATCGGCGCGGCGGTCATAGACGATGTGGTGGGACTTATTATCCTGAGCCTCGTAAGCGGGTTGATAGAAACGCAAAGTGCGAGCGCGGCAGGCGGCGTGTCCGTCTCGCAAACCGCCATTATCGCGGGCAAGGCGTTCGGTTTTCTGTTCCTTGCCATTGTGCTCGGAAACATTGTCGTGGAGAGGGTTTTCTCTTTGGTGGAGAAACTCCGGAGCCGGGGCGCGATGATAGTCGCCGCGCTTTCAATCGCTTTTCTTTACGCTTATGCCGGGCAATACTTTGCCGAAGTTGCGCCGATAGTTGGCGCGTTCGCGGCGGGGTTGGTTGTCAGAAAAACTCATCATTTTGAGGAAATTGAGAGGCAACTGCGAAATGTTTCGGACTTTCTCGTGCCGGTGTTTTTTGTCGCGGTGGGAGCTCAAGTGGACGTGGGCGTTCTCAATCCGTTCTCCGAAGGCAACTCGGCTGTGCTCGCGGTCGCTCTGGCGCTGTTTGTTGTGGCGTTCATCGGAAAATACGTGAGCGCGTTTGCGGCTTTTGGTTCGGGCATCAGAAGGCACATAATCGGCATCGGAATGATACCGCGCGGGGAGGTGGGGTTGATTTTTGCGCAGATTGGCTACAATAACGGCAACGGAGTTTTTGATTCCAGATTTTTTTCAGCGATAGTGCTGACCGTTATGCTTACGACCTTCGTTGTTCCGTTCTTGCTCCAGAAGGGATACGGAAATCCGGCGGACGAAGAGGGTCCGGATCCTTAACGGTTTTCAGGTTTTTACGGAGTGAAGACAAAAGCGAAAGTATTGTTTGCAGGGGCGTTTTTTGCCGCGTTCACGGGTGCTCCGGGCGCTTTTGCCGCAGATGATTTAATCACTGCGGACAAAACCCTGTTCGTGCAGTTCATTATTTTTCTCGTTGCGCTTTACCTGCTCAACATCCTGTTTTTCAAGCCCCTGATGAAACTCGCCGACAGGCGCGAGAAGGCGACCTCCGGTTCGGGAAAAGAAGCCGAAGATCTGTCCGAGCGCACACGGGAAATGTCCGGGCAATACGATTCCGCGATCAAAGAGGCGAGGGAAACCGCGCTTGCCGAAAGGGCTCTTATCACGAAAGAGGCGGCTGCGGAAGCGGAAAATATTGTGTTTTCGGCGAGAGAGGAGGCGCGCGGAGTTCTTGAGAAGCGCGTGGCGGAACTGGCGGCGGAGGCGGAAAAAGCCAAAGCGGAGATGAAATCTAAAATAGAAGACATGGCGGCGATGGTGGTCCGCGCCGTGGGGCGTGGAAACAATGTTTGAGTTTTCCCTGCTCGCCGCCGCAAACGAAGCCGCGGGCGGCGCGGCACATTTCAACTGGGCATATGTTGGAAAGCACGCATTCAACCTCGCCGTGCTGATTGGCGCTCTCACCTACATTCTGAAAAAACCGCTGTCAGAGTTTATGAAATCGCGCAGGCGCGAGATGTCCGAAAAGTTTGAAGAGTCCGGCAGGAAACTCGCCGAAGCAAAAAAACTTTTTGAGGAATGCGATGCGAAAATCGCGAACCTCGAATCCGAAATAAGTTCGCTCAAGTCGTCAATCGCCGCGCAGTCGCAAACCGAAAGACAGAACATACTGCTCCGCGCCGGAGAGGAGAAAGAAACGATACTCAAAGAGGTGAATGAGAGTCTGGAGTTTGCCGCCGCCAGAGCGGGCGCGGCAATCAGGGAGGAGGCCGCCGCCGCCGTTATGCGCGTGGCGGAAAATCTTTTGAGAGAATCTGCGGACGAAGGGCAAACCGCTTCGGTAAAAACATTTGAAGCCGCCGTGAAAGACGGCAAAATGGAGGGCAAATGGCTGCCGCGAAATTAAAGGATCTGGTTGACGCGCTTGTGTCATGCTGTGAGGACGGCGCGGGTTCTCTTGACGACTGTGTGTCCGGGCTTGAGGAGTTTTTCAGGGTCATTGAAAATTCGCCCGATTTGAAAAGGGCGGTTGAAGGCCCCGTTGTTCCGGATTCGGAGAAAATAATGATAGTAAAAGACCTTTGCGCGGCAGGCGGTTTTTCAGATGTTTTGAGCAACTTTCTTGCCGCCGCCATGGAGTTTGGCAAATTGAAAGCCCTTTTCGCGCGGCGCAGAGCCGTGATTGATCGCCTATGCTCCGCGGGCGGTATGATACGGGTAACCGTTACGGCGGCGCGCCCCTTCGGCCCCGATGACCGCGAGCGCGTCAAAGGTGCAATCCGGAGTGTCGCGGGCGGCGAAAAGTCAGAGGTTGAGTTCACCGAGGATTCGGAGATAATAGGCGGAATGATTGTGAGGATTGGGAACACCGTTTACGACGACAGCGTCAAAACCCATTTGGCAAAAATGCGCGCGGCTATTTCAAAATAGGCGGCGCGGCGGGGAAAAAAGGAGACAACAATGCAGGACACCATAAAAGTTGATGATGTTGGCGAAATACTCAAAAAGAGAATAAGCGGCTACGAGCGCAGTTTTGAGACCTCGGAGGTTGGAACTGTTATTTCAGTTGGAGACGGCATTGCGAGAGTCTACGGACTTGACAACGTGGTCGCGGGCGAACTTGTTGAGTTTTCGTGCGGCATTAGAGGGCTTGTTCTGAACCTTGAGGAGGACAACGTCGGGGTCGCGCTTTTCGGAGAAGAAAAGGAAATCAATCAGGGAGACATCGTGAAGCGCACGGGAAACATCGCCGCTCTTCCGGTCGGCGACGAGATGCTCGGCAGAGTCGTGAACTCGCTCGGGATTCCGGTGGATGGGAAGGGTGAGATTCAGACATCCGAAACGCGCAGTCTTGAACTCAAGGCGCCGGGCGTTGTTTTTAGAAAATCCGTCAACGAGCCTCTTCAAACCGGAATCAAAGCCATAGACTCAATGATTCCCATTGGCAGGGGACAGAGGGAGCTTATTCTCGGTGACCGGCAGACGGGCAAAACCGCCATCGCCATTGACACAATAATCAACCAGAAGGGCGGGGATGTTCACTGCATCTATGTTGCGATTGGTCAGAAAAAATCCAATGTGGCGCAAGTTGTGGACAAACTCAAACAGCACGGCGCGATGGAATACACAACCGTTGTTACGGCTTCGGCGAGTGAACCGGCGCCGTTTCAGTTTATTGCGCCCTATGCGGGTTGCGCGCTCGGGGAATACTTCAGGGACAACGGCAAACACGCACTTGTTATTTATGACGACCTCACAAAACACGCGTGGTCTTACAGGCAGATTTCGCTTCTGCTCAAACGCCCTCCGGGAAGGGAGGCGTATCCGGGAGATGTGTTCTATTTGCACTCGCGCCTTCTTGAGCGCGCCGCGAAGATCAGGGACGAGGACGGCGGCGGCTCGCTTACGGCGTTGCCCATTATTGAGACGCAGGCGGGAGATGTGTCCGCCTATATTCCGACAAACGTAATATCCATAACGGACGGGCAAATCTATCTTGAGAGCAACCTTTTCTATTCGGGCGTGAGGCCCGCAATTAACGTGGGTCTTTCGGTTTCAAGGGTCGGCGGGTCGGCGCAGATTAAGGCGATGAAGAAGGTCGCCGGAACTTTGCGGCTTGAACTTGCTCAATACCGCGAGGTTGAGGCGTTTTCACAGTTCGCTTCCGACCTTGACAAAATCACACAGGATCAGCTCGCCAGAGGTGTGAGGCTTGTTGAGATTCTCAAACAGGATCAGTTTGTGCCGCTTGCGGTGGAGAAACAGGTAATTTCAATATTCGCTGTTACAAAGGGCTATCTGGACGAATATCCGGTTTCCTCGGTGCGTGCTTATGAGAAAGAACTTCTTGACTTTTTTGAAGCCAAGCACAAGGGGCTTCTTGACGAAATCAGGGACAAAAAAGAGATTTCAGACGAGTTGGAGCCGCGCGTAACCTCGGCTCTTGACGAACTGAAATCGCAGACCGCCGGGCTTGCGCAGGCGTAGGTGGGCGCGCGGAGACGGATATGCCGAGTCTTAAACAGATAAACACAAAGATAATCAGCGCGAAGGGCACAAGGCGCATAATGAGCGCCATGAAGCTGATTGCGGCGGTGAAGCTGCAGAGGACGCAGTCTCTTCTGAAATCGCACCGCGTTTACGTTGAGGCTTATGAGAAAATCGCCTCGGGCGTTTTGAGCGTTTGCGAGCCGGACGAACATCCGCTCCTTTACCGTCCTGAAGAACCGAAGAGGGGCCATGTGGTCTTTCTAACCTCCGACAGGGGGCTTTGCGGGAACTTCAACAATGTGCTCATCAAGAGGCTTGACGCGATGATTTCCGAGCGCGGTTTCGGCAAAGAGGATTTGAAAATGACCTTTCTCGGCAACAAAGGCAGAGACTTTTTTTCACCGTCCGGATTTTTGCAGGGCTCTTACTACACGGGCGTGAACGAGGAAAACTACACCGACATCGCGGGAGAACTCGCGTCTCTTCTCTCAAAGGAATTTTCAGAGAGGGAGACTGACGAAGTGGTTCTGGTTCACAGCAATTTTATTTCCGCGCTGTCCAGACAGACCGTTTTTGAGACCGTGCTTCCGGTTGAAATTCCGCCTGCGCCCGAAGGGGAGACGCAGGACTGCATTTTTGAGCCGTCAAGGCGGGAGATAGTCAACGATTTGATTCCGTCCAGTCTGCGTCTCAGGATTGAAAGCGCCGTGCTTGAATCGCTCACGAGCGAACACGCCGCGCGCATGACGGCGATGGAAAACGCCACAAACAACGCAGATGAACTTATAAAAAACCTCACGTTGCTGTTCAACAAAACAAGGCAGGCGATAATAACCACGGAGCTTATGGACATTGTTAACGGAACCGAGGCATTGAGAGAAGGAGGAGAAAATTAGAATGAACGGAAAAATTGTTCAGGTTATAGGACCCGTAATTGACGTTGAGTTTTCCGAGGGGAAACTGCCGGAGATTTACGGCGCTTTAAAGGTTACGAATCCGTCAATCAGTTCCAATGAGTGGAATCTGGTGCTGGAGGTTGTTCAGCAGATAGGCGGAAACCGCGTTCGCTGTGTGGCGATGGACTCCACGGAGGGACTTCAGAGGGGGCAGGAGGTGGTTGACACCGGCGGGGGGATAACTGTTCCGGTCGGCGAAAAGGCGCTTGGACGGCTTATAAACGTTGTTGGCGAGCCGATTGACGAAGCGGGACCGATTGAGTGCGACGAGAGGTGGCCAATTCACCGCTCGGCGCCGGAGTTTGTTGACCAGAGCACAAAACTTGAGCTTTTTGAGACCGGAATCAAGGTCATAGACCTGCTTGCGCCGTTTCTGAGAGGAGGAAAAATCGGGCTGTTTGGCGGTGCGGGAGTTGGCAAAACGGTTCTTCTTATGGAGTTGATAAACAACGTTGCGAAGGAATACGGCGGCGTTTCGGTTTTCGGCGGAGTGGGGGAGAGAACGCGTGAGGGCAACGATTTGTGGATGGAGATGAAGGAGTCCGGGGTTCTCGGCAACACAGGTCTTGTTTTCGGGCAGATGAATGAGCCGCCCGGAGCCCGTGCGCGAGTTGCCCTGACGGCGCTTACGCTTGCGGAGTATTTCAGGGATGCGAAAAATCAGGATGTTCTTCTGTTCATAGACAACATTTTCCGCTTCACACAGGCCGGTTCCGAGGTGTCCGCACTTCTCGGGCGCACGCCTTCGGCGGTCGGTTATCAGCCGACCCTTTCCACCGACCTCGGAGAGTTGCAGGAGCGAATCACCTCCACGGTGAACGGCTCAATCACTTCGGTGCAGGCAATATACGTTCCGGCGGACGACCTTACGGATCCGGCTCCGGCGACCACTTTCGCGCATTTGGACGGCACAATAGTTCTTTCCCGCCAGTTGACCGAGCTCGGCATATATCCGGCGGTTGACCCTCTTGATTCAACCTCGCGCATCCTTGAGCCGAAGGTTGTGGGCGAAGATCATTACAAGGTGGCGCGTAACGTGCAGGAAGTGCTCCAACGCTACAAGCAATTGCAGGAGATAATCGCCATTCTGGGTATGGACGAGCTTTCCGAGGAAGACAAAATCACGGTTTTCAGAGCCAGAAAAATGCAGAGATTTCTCTCGCAGCCGTTTTTTGTCGCCCAGCAGTTCACGGGAACCCCGGGCAAATACGTCCCCATTAAGGACACAATAGAGGCATTTAACGAGATACTTTCAGGCGCGATGGATGATGTTCCCGAACAGGCGTTCTACATGGTGGGCGGCATAGAGGAAGTTCGGGAGAAGGCGGCGAAAATGGTCGCCTGACGGCGGGAAGACTTAAATTGGCACAAAACCTTACACTGAAAATCATTACTCCGGCCGGGCTTGCTCTTGAAGCCCCGGTTGAAACCGTTGTTCTCAAAGGCGATTTGGGGGAGTTCGGCGTGCTCGCAGGTCATGTGGCGATGGTGTCAAACATCGTGTCCGGCAGAATCAGATATGTGGATGTGCAGGGCGGCGAGAAAACTCTTATCGCTCACGGCGGCATATCTGAGGTCAGAGATGACACCGTAACGGTTCTGACGCAAACCCTGGAAAGCCCGGACGAGATTGATGTTGCCGAAGCCGTTAGAGAGTCCGAAGAGATTGAGAGCCGCCTTGAATCCGGTTTTCTCGGCGAAGAAGAGCACGAACGCCTGTCCGACCGTCTTCAGATTGTCCGCGCCCGTGCGGGAATGTAGTTCACAAAAACAAAGACAAAGACAAAGAAAAATCCCGACCGGAACAAGTTTTTCCGGTCGGGATTTTCAAGGAGGATGGGGGAGAAATATCTCCGCTCTTTTCAGGTTATCCGCACTTTGAGTAACCGCACGACCGGCAGGTTACGCATCCGGATTCAAAAGCCAGTGCGGCGCTGTCGCATTCAGGGCAGTTGCCGGCCAGGTCTTTGGACTGTTGCACGGTAATTTCCTCTTCGCCGCCGGAGAAGTGTTTTTTAAGCACCGCCGCGACCGCATCCGCTATTGACATGACAAGCTTGCCTTCCGAGAACACCGGAGAAGCGCCGCCGATTCCTTCAAGTTGTTCAACTATCTGTTCGGCCTCTATTCCGGCTCTCAGGCCCAGAGAGGCGAGCCGCCCGATTGCCTCGGCGTCCGCCATTGTGGTGTAGCCCGACTTGCCTATTTGGACAAAGACCTCAAACGGTTTTTCGTCAACGGTATTTACCGTAACGTAGAGGTTGCCGTGCCCCGTACGGACAACCTCGGTGAAGCCTTTGAGAATCTGCGGCCTTTCCTTTTTTTCAGCCGCAGAAATTTTAGAGGGATGAGGAGACGAGGTGAGGTTGGGGTGAGTGGCTTGTAGAATCTCCCCATCCCTATTTTTTCCATTTTCTTGTTTTTGCTGTTCGGTAATCAGAATGCCCTCTCTGGAGCCTTCCCTGTAAATGGTTACACCCTTGCAGCCGGTTTTCCACGACTGGAAGTAAATTTTCTCAACCTCTTCAAGCGATGCGTCGTTTGGAAGGTTGACGGTGCTGGATATGCATGAATCTATGTGTTTCTGTATGGTCGCCTGTATGCGCACCCTGAATTCCGGTTTGATTTCGTGCGAAGTTACGAAAGTTTCGGGCAGGTCTTCTTCACTGGAAAGGTTGAAAGTGTCCATGTAGGAGCCGGCCAGAGGGTGATAGACCTTGAACTGTTCTTTTGAGAGGGACTCGGACCTTCTGAAGTATGAGAGCGCGAATATGGGCTCAATGCCGCTCGAAGTGCCAGCGAGAACCGACCCGCTTCCAACCGGGGGAACGGTCAGTATGCAGGCGTTTCTCAGCCCGTTTTGTTTGGCTTTCTCACGCACTTCGGTGTCAAGAGAGTCAAGGAAGGGGTTTTCGAAGTGTTTTTCCCGGTCGTATGCCGGAAAGGTCCCTTTCTCTTCGGCGAGCTTGGAGCTTGACATGTAAACGGTGTTTTTGATGTGGCCGAAAAGTTTGTCCGTAAACCCAATGGCTTCATCGGAGTCATACTTTTTACCCAGTTTGGCAACCATGTCGCCAAAACCCGTAAAGCCGACCCCTATGCGTCTTGAAAGTTGAGACGCTTCCGTTTGGAAGATGAGAGGGTGCTTCTTTTCGTTGTAGTCCAGAATGTTGTCCAGAAAACGCACCGAGTATGACAGCGAGCGATCAAGGTTTTCCCAGTCAACGCGCGCGTCATCGGTGAATTCGTCTTTGACGAACAGGCTGAGATTTATGTTGCCAAGGCAGCAGTTGCCGTAATTTTCAAGAGCCTGTTCGCTACAGGGATTAACTCCCTCAACTTCCATTCCGCCGTATTCAGTTGGGGAGTAGCGTTTTACGGCATCCCAGAAGATGAGTCCCGGCTCCGCCGAAGACCATGCGGATTTCACCAGCCGCTTCCATATATCTCTTGCTTTGACGGTTTTTCTCATCCGCACTTTTTTGTTTTCGTATTTCAGGTCAAAATCCCCGTCTTCCTCAACCGCTTGCATAAACTCATCGGACACCTTCACTGAAATGTTCGCGAATTTAACCTGCGACCTGTCCTGATCGTTTTTGATGTCCAGAAAATCAAGTATGTCGGGGTGGTTGACGTCAATTGTTATCATGAGAGCGCCCCTTCTTCCCGCCTGACCGATAGTCCCGGTCGTGGTTGAAAGAAGTTCCATGAATGAGACCGCTCCGGTGGAATAAATGGCGGAGTTGTTAACCGGCGCGCCTTTGGGTCTCAGAACGGAAATATCAGTTCCGACACCGCCGCCGAAAGAGTATGTTCTCGCGGCTTCCTTGCACCATTCAAAGATTCCCTCAATGGAGTCTTTCTTGATGGGCATAAAGTAGCAGTTCAGAAGGGTTGAGCGCCGAGTCTGTCCGGCGCCGAAGAGAATTCTTCCTCCGGGAACAAAACGGAAGTTTGACAGAAGCCAGTAGAACTTCTCCGTCCATTCCTCTCTGAGTTCTTTTGTCTTTTCAGGAGACGCCATTTCGGTCGCGACCCTTTTCCACATCTGTTCCGGCAGGGTCTCAACCGTTGTGCCGTCTTCGTCCTTCAGGGCATATTTCTCGTAAAACACCCGCGCGCGCAGTTCGTCTCCGCCGAATGCTTCAACTGTTTCTTTCGGGAGGTCTTCCTCGGTCTGTTCGTCCACGACCAGTCTTGGAACATCGGGTTTTTCCTCATTGCGGAAAACCGTATCGTCCGGAATGGACTTTTTCGGCAATTCAAATATGTTGCCGTTCTCTTTTCCCGTTACTCCGTTTTCAGTTTTCTCAGAAGACATCTTTTAAATCACTCCTTTTTCTCTTTAACCCCGCCACTTCAACATGTCGTGCTGCGAGGGATATTAGACTACCAGATATTGTGGTAAGTCAAGAAGAAAACTTTTGGAGTTTCTTGAAAAACTCGAAAAATTCTTTATTTTAAGTGCTTAAGAATGAATACTTGAGGAAGGTTTTATGTCGGTGGAAGGTCTGGCAGAGCGAATAAACAGTTTTTGGTTCGGAAAAACAGAAAAAAACGGGCTTTGCGCGACCGAAAAGTTGTCTGCGTGGTTCGGGAAAGATGAGGGGTTTGACCGTCTTGTGGAGCGGGAGTTCGGTGATTTTCTGTCTCTCGCGCGAAGCGGGGAGTTGGACGGCATGTTGCAAACGCCCCGCGGGACTCTCTCTTTCATAATTCTCACCGATCAGTTTCCGCGAAACATACACCGGGGGCATCCGGAATCTTTTGCTTTTGACGAAATTGCACTTGCCGCATCCTGCAAAGGAATGGAACTTGGATTTCACTCGGTTCTTTTTCCCATGGAGCGGCTTTTCTTTTTTATGCCTCTGATGCATTCCGAGGACATTTCCGTCCAGAAAATATCCGTTAAAACTTTTTTATCCCTCGCCGATGAATTTAAGGATTCCGCGGAAGTTTTTAAATTTTTAAAAGGGTCGGCTGATTACGCGCGAAAGCATTATGAAATTATTGAAAAATTCGACAGGTATCCGCACAGAAATAAAATACTGGGACGGGAGAGCACGTTGGAGGAAATTGAATTTCTAAAACAACCGGGAAGTTCGTTTTAGTGCGGAATATAAAATATATTTTAGCCCTTGCTTTCGCCGTGCTTTTTATTTTCTTCGGAGTATTTGCCGGTTTGCAAATATCCCCCGCCATAGGAAATGTAATTCTGTTTCCGTTTGTTTTACCGGCATATTTGACGGATACGGGTTTTGGATATTTTCCGGGGTATATTCAATTGGGTTTATTTATTTTGACGGTTTTATTCTGGAGCGCGGTATTTATCGCGTTAATTAATTTAAAAAAAAGGCGAAAATAATATTATGAAATTTCTTGCTCTTGATGTCGGAACAAAAACCATCGGCGTTGCCGTGAGCGATGAACTCGGTATAACCTCAAACGGGCTCGGCGTTATAAAACGAAAAGACGAAAAAACCGATTTAAAATCCCTCGCGGTTTTTATTGAGGAACACAGACCCGCGCGCGTGGTCGTGGGAATTCCGTTTAATTCGGACGGCTCTTTGGGAAAAAGAGCGAAAAATATAAAAAAGTTTTCAGAAATCCTTAAGGAATTTTTCGGAATTGAAACCGTTTTGTGGGACGAAAGTTTTTCAACCGTTCAGGCGGAGAAAACCTTGATCGGCGGCGGTATGGGGCGCGGGAAAAGGAAAAAGGTCGTTGATAAACTGGCGGCGGTTATTATCCTGCGGGAATATCTCGACAGTTTGGAGAATTGAATGCCTCTTGCCAACGTAAACGGAGTCAACATCAACTACGAGGAACACGGCTCCGGCGCTCCCGTTTTTCTGATTGGCGGACTCGGAAGCACGATTGAGAGCTGGGACGATCAGGTTGCCCTTTATTCAAAGCATTTCCGGGTGATTGTTTTTGACAATCGGGGGTCAGGTCTTTCAGATAAGCCGCTTGAGCCCTATTCAACAGAGGATATGGCTGATGATACGGTTGCGCTTGCGGGTTTTCTCGGAATTGACAGGGCATCTTTTGTGGGCAAGTCAATGGGCGGCATGATAGCGCAGTGGATTGGCATTAAATACCCCGAAAATACTCAATGCCTTGTAATGGGTTGCTCATCGGCGCGCAGAGACGAAGTGGGGAACCTCATTCTTGAAACGGGCAGACACATATCCGAAAAAGCCGGAATGGGCGCGGTCTGGCTGACGGCGCTTTTTCTCGGCTACGGCAGAAAATACATTGAGGACAACATTGGCGAGATTAAAAAACGGCTCCTCGCCGTTCAGACAACGCCCGAAACCATAGCGGGCTATCACGGGCAATGCCGCGCGTGTGAAGGGCATAACACCGCGGAAAGACTTCATCTTATCACCGCGCCGACACTTGTGATGTTCGGAACCGATGACAACGTTACAGACCCGCGCAGGGCGGCTGAGGTCGGGGAGTTGATACCGAACGCGAAGGTCCGCGCTTTTGAAGGTTCCGGACACGGATTCTGGCGCGAAAACAGGGACGAAGCGGACCGCCTCGTGCTTGACTTCCTTGCTGAAAATTCGGTCTAATGAAGTTCAAGAGAGGGCTTCAAATTTGAGATTTCTTTACAAAACTGACGACAATCTCGCGGGGTTTTTCGCGCGGATAGCGCTCGGAGCCGTTATGTTGCCCCACGGATATCCGAAACTGCTGAATTTTGAGCAGGCAGTTGGCGGGTTGACAGACGGTGTGGGGCTTCCCTACGCGGTGGCGTTTCTCGTCATAATCGGCGAATCAGTCGGCGCGGTGTCTCTAATAGCCGGTTTTCTGTCGCGTTTCTGCGCTTTTTCAATGGGCATAATAATGGCGGGCGCCATCTGGATGTTTCATTTCAGTGAAGGCTTTTTTATGAACTGGAAGGGAAACCCCGAAGCCGGAGAGGGCTATGAATACCACATTCTTGCCATCGGTCTCGCACTTGTGGTTACCGTTGCCGGCGGCGGAAAATTTTCAGTTGACAGGCTGATTACCCGGATTTTGAAACCGGATTTTTAAATAGGCGCTATTCCTTTTCCGCAGACTCAACGGCTTGTTCAAGCTCGCCTTTGCGGAACATCTCTTCGCATATGTCGCAACCGCCTATGAAGTTTCCGTCTATGTAAAGTTGCGGAATGGTGGGCCAGCTGGAAAACTCCTTTATTCCCTGCCGTATTTCCTCGCTTTCAAGCACATTAACGGTTTCGTAGCGCGCCCCGAGCGTGTTGAGAATCTGTACCACTTTCGCGGAAAATCCACATTCGGGCATCTCTCTTGTTCCCTTCATAAACAGAAGAATCCGGTTGTTTTCCACCCGGGATTTGATTGCGTTTTGTATCTCTTCAGACATTATTTTCCTCCGATTTTTTCCCCACCCCATTGCTCCGGAGTGTAGGTTTTGATTGAAAGCGCGTGAATTTCCTCTTTCATCGCGTCTCCGAGCGCCGAATACACAAGTTTGTGCCTGTCAACAGGGCTTTTCCCTTCAAAATCGCCCGAAACAACAACGGCTTCAAAGTGTGTTCCGTCCCCCTCAACCTCAACGTGTGTCGCGGCGATTGATTTTTCTATGGTCTCTTTAATGCTTTCCGGGCTCACGGGTGGTATTATCTTTACCGGCGCTTTTGTTGTCAATAAGCCCGATGAGGTGAAAAGATGCTTGTATCTGAAATCATGACCGCTCCGGTCGCTACCATCTCCGAAGAGGCGTCTCTAAAAGATGTCGCGGACGCAATGAAGGAAAACTCGGTCGGCTGTCTTCCGGTCGTTGACGAGAGCGGAAAACTTGCCGGAATCATATCGGAAACCGATTTTATCGGCGCAATGGAAAAAGTTCCCTTTTCCCGCCAGACCGGGCATGTGCTTTTCGGCAAATGGACTGACGGCTCCGGAATTGTGGATGCCTGCCGCGAGGGCGGCGGCTTGAAACTGAAAGATTTTATGCAAGTCCACGTCTCCACGATTGAAGAGAGCGACACCGTCGAGGACGCCGTTACAAAGATGCTCAAAGCCCGCGTTCACAGTCTTCCGGTCGTCAGGGACGGAAAACCCGTGGCGATGTTCGCGAGAAGAGACCTGCTCAAAATCTTTGAATAGCAAACCAGTCGTGTATTCAAGAGTAGTTATTGCGGGAGAGCGGAGCGGATGCGGAAAAACAACGGTTTCGCTCGCGATTATGAACGCCCTCTCCCGAAAAGGTGTCAGGGTTCAGGGGTTCAAAACCGGTCCCGACTACCTTGACACTTCCCATTACGAAGCAAGAACCGGCGTGAAGGGCAGAAACATTGACCTGTGGATGACCAGCCCTCAACACTGCCTTGAAATCTTTCTCCGAAACGCCGCCAACGCGCAAATTTCCGTCATTGAAGGCGTAATGGGGCTTTATGACGGCTCCCGCCCGGACAACACGGCGAGCACGGCGCATACCGCCAAATTTCTCTCCGCACCTGTAATTCTCGTTCTGAACCCCGATGGCGGCGCGCAGACAACGGCAGCGACCGCGCTGGGGCTTAAAATGTTTGACGAAAAGGTCAACATCGCGGGTTTTGTGCTGAACAGGGCCGCTTCAAAAGAGCGTGCGGAAGCAATTGCCGCCGTTGTTACCGAAAAAACGGCGATTCCGTATCTGGGTTTTATGCCGCTTGACGACAAAATTGCGCTCACATCAAGGCATCTGGGGCTTTCCCATGCGGTTGAGGAGCCCGTGCGCGCGGACAAACTGTCTTCCGAAGTGGAGATAGCCTCAAAATCGCTTGATATTGAACGCATTGAAAAAATCGCGGGCTCGGCTCCGCCGCTTTTCCCGCCGGATTCCGGTGACCCCCTCTATCCGTTCGTGCCGGAGCCGCAGAGCGTCCGTTTCGCGGTCGCGCGCGACAAGGCGTTTTCGTTCTACTACGAAGACGCACTTGAGATTCTTTCTCTGCGCGGATGTGAAATTGCGCCTTTTTCCCCGTTGTCCGAAGAACGCCTGCCCGCAGGAGCGGACGCTGTTTTCATCGGTGGGGGGTTTCCGGAACTTTACTGCGGCGAACTTGAGAGCAACGTCCCGATGAGAGATGATTTGCGCAATTTTGCATTTCAGGGCGGCACGGTTTACGCGGAATGCGGCGGAATGATGTATCTGGGCGCGGGGCTCACGGATTTGAACGGGCGGAGATTTGATATGTGCGGTGCGCTGGAAGCGGATTTTGAGATGCGTCCGCGTCTGCAATCCGTTGGCTACAGAGAAGTAATCGCCGCGGCCGATGCGGGTTTTTTCCGCGCGGGCGACAGGGAAAAGGGGCATGAGTTTCACTATTCCGCCCTTTCAGGCGGACACGCGGGCAATTTTTTTAACATAACAACTTCTGCGGGCGATGAGTCTCGCGGCGGAATGGTTTTCCGCAACACGGTCGCTTCATACATCCATTTGAACTTTCTCTCTTCGGGCATCATAAAGCGCATCCCCGCTCGTCTTAAAGCGCGCGCGGAGGATGGAATTTGAAGCTCATCGCGCGCGCGTCCGCGCCGGTTCACGGCGGAATTGACCATGAGGAGGTTCGCTCTCTGGGGCTTGACCCCGCGAGCGTGGTTGATTTTTCAAGCAATCTCAATCCGTTTTTCCCGTCTTCAAGGCTGCTTTCGGGTGCGTGCGCGGGAGCCCGCGAATATCCCGACGCGCGATACTCCGAACTGCGCGGCGCGATTGCGGCGGCTCACGGTGTTTCACCGGACTGCGTTTTCGCGGGCAACGGAGTGTCCGAAATAGTGCATATTCTGTGCCGGTGCCTGCCCGCGGGCGGTTCGGTTCTGATACCCGTTCCGACTTTTTCCGAATACGAAAGAGCCGCGGCGATTTGCGGCGCACGGGCGATTTTGTGCCGCGCCGGTGAAAACCTGCGCTTTGACCCCGCGTTCATCGCTTCGGAGATACGGCGCGAGTCGCCCGACCTTGTTTTCCTCTGTAATCCGAACAACCCGACCGGGCTTTACCTTTCGCGCCCGGAAGTGGAGGAAATCGCCTCGGCGGCGGCGGATGCGGTTTTTGTGATTGACGAGTCATACGCGGATTTTGTGCAAAACCCGTGGGACTCCACGCCGCTTATCGGGCCGGGCAATGTCGTGGTTTTGCGCTCGCTCGCGAAGTTTTACGGGCTTGCCGGAATCAGATTCGGCTACGCGGTTTCAAACCCGCGCGTGGTTTCCGTTCTCAACGCCGCACGTCCGCCGTGGAATGTCAACTCAGTCGCCTGCAGGGTGGCGCGGTCGGTTTTCGAGCTCCCTCAATCCGCTCTTTTTGAGAGCAAATCGCGGCTTTTCGCCGCAAGGGATTTGCTTGTGGACGCGCTTGCCGCGGTCGGCAAACCGTGCCTTCCGACTGACACGGGATTTTTCCTTGTCAAAACCCCGGATGCACGGTCGTTGCGGGAGCGGCTTTTGAAAAAAGGGCTCGCCGTGCGCGACTGTTCGTCTTTCGGGCTTGCCTCGCACATACGGCTCAGCGCACGTCCGCAAAAGGACTGTGAAAGACTTTTAAAAGAATGGGCGGAGATAGACCGTGAAGGCTAAAACTTTGATGATTCAGGGCACGGCGTCCCACGCGGGCAAGAGCGTTATCGCCGCCGGTCTGTGCCGGATTTTCGCGCGGAAAGGGTTTTCGGTCGCCCCGTTCAAGTCGCAAAACATGAGTTTGAATTCGTTTGTAACCCCTGACGGCTCGGAGATTGGCAGGGCGCAGGCGATGCAGGCGCGCGCCGCGGGCATCGCCCCGTCTGCGGATATGAATCCCATTCTGCTCAAACCCCTCAAAGATGACGGCTCACAAGTGATGGTTCTCGGCAAAAGCGCGGGCAATATGACTTTCGCCGAGTATATGGAGTTCCGCCCGCGGGCGCTTGAAGCGGTTGGCGGCAGTTTGGAGCGCGTGATGAGCAAATTTGAAGTGGTTGTGATTGAGGGCGCGGGCGGCGCGGCGGAGATCAATTTTTCCCGCAGCGAGATAGTCAATATGACTGTGGCAAAACTCGCCGCCAGCCCCGTTCTGCTTGTCGCCGACATAGACAGGGGAGGGGCTTTCGCTTCTCTCGCGGGAACACTTGACCTGCTCGATGATGACAGAGACCGCGTGCGCGGAATGATAATCAACAAATTTCGCGGCAACCGCGCTTTGCTTGACGAGGGGATAGGGTTACTTGAGCGAAAAACCGAAAAACCGGTTTTGGGTGTTGTGCCGCATATTGAACCGCTTTTTCTTGACGATGAGGATTCCGTTTATCTTGAAAACCCGCCGCGCCGCACGGGCGGTTTGAAGGTGTGCGTTGTAAAACTGCCGCGCATATCAAACTTTACGGACATGCGCCCTCTTGAGATGGAGAAAGGCGTGTCTGTTTCATACGCGCTTGGCGCGAATGACCTCTGCGGTGCGGACGCGGTTGTGATTCCCGGAAGCAAGGCGACCATTGAGGATTTGCGGTTTTTGAAACGTAGCGGAATTGCGAACGCGCTTGAGGGCATAAGCGAGTCCGGCGTTCCGGTTATCGGAATTTGCGGCGGCTATCAGATGCTCGGCGCGGCGCTTGAGGACACCGACGGTTTTGAATCCGCGAAAACTTCCGAGCGCGGGCTCGGTTTTTTTTCCGCCGAAACCGAAATTATGGAGGAAAAAACGCTTCGGCAAACCTCGGCGACAGTTGAAAACGGCGGCGCGGTGTTCGCCGGTATTGAGGGAGAGAAAATAAAGGGCTACGAGATTCATATGGGACAGACGCGGTTTTCCGGCGCGAACGGCGCGCGGTTTCTCAAAAAATCAGACGGCTTTTTTGACGGCGCTGTGAGCGAAAACGGCAATGTTTACGGCACTTATCTGCACGGAATTTTTGAAAACGACAATCTCCGAAGCGCATTTTTGAGCCATTTGCGCGCGAAAAAGGGCTTGCCCGATGAAGTGAACACGAACTTCACGGCCGAAATGGAAAAGCAGTATGACAAACTCGCCGATGTATTGGAGGAAAGTTTGGATATGGATGCGGTGATGAGTATGGTTTTCAAGCAGGGTAAATAAAGGGTATTGTTTAAAGGTATGAAATTGGCGAAAAAAACTCCGGATTCTTACGTGAACAGAATTATTCATGGAGATGTTTTTGATTTGCGGGAAGGAGTTTCCGGTAGTTCAATAGACTTAATAGTATGTGATGGTCCATATGGAGTAACAGTAAATTCTTGGGATAATCCGAAAGAAGGGATACAACAATTTAATTTAAACTTAATTAAATTGTTTAAGAAACAATTAAAAATTGGAGAGGCTTTATATTTGTTTGGCAAGCCAGACCGTATCGATTTTGTAGGTTGTAGCCCCTATGGATAAAAGCAATGATGACATATCCCATGTTGGATTTTCAGAAGATTGGTCTCGAAATAACAGCATAGTTGTTTATAAAGATTAGTTTACTACAATGCGGAAAAGTATCACAATAAAGTTTTCGGAACAGGAGAAATTTCCTGAAATTAGTGAATTGTCTTTGTTTTTAAGAGAATTTAAATCAGTTTATTCTCTTGTATTTAGAACTAACGAATGTTTTTCTTGTTTCCCTAAAGATGATTCTAGTATCTCGGAAGAAAATGTTAAGCAAATTCGATTGAAGATAAAGCATTATCTCGAAACCCACCATTCCGATGTAGGCAGTTCTTTGCCTAATAGGTTTTTCAAAATAAAAGAATCAAGTGAGAATGAACTTTTAGTAGAAAAGATATCTAAAGAAAGCCCGGTAAAAATTATTGTTGGTGGTCTGGCATTCGTAATAGTTGTTGCTGTGATACTTTCAGGAGGAAAATTTAGTTTGAGAACTGGACCCTTATCCCTTAATCTTGAGATAGGCCAACCTCTTTCTCAGAGTATAAAAGATATGAGAGGCTTGTTTAAGAATCCCGAAAATCAAAAAAGAAGAGAATGAGTAAACAGGATAGAAAAGTTTCACAAACGCGCAAAATTCCCATAACCGTAATAACCGGCTTTCTTGGAGCCGGAAAAACCACTCTTGTCCGCAATCTGCTCACGCAAGCGGGCGGGCGGCGCATTACCGTTATCGTTAACGAGTTCGGTGATGTGGGAATTGACGGCGAAATTATCCGATCTTCGTGCGGTTGCGAGGAGGGTGAAATTGTTGAACTCAGCAACGGATGCCTTTGCTGCACGGTGCAGGAGGAATTTCTGCCCGCAATGACAAAACTGCTTGAGAGGAAAAATGACATTGACCATATCGTGATTGAAACTTCCGGGCTCGCGCTGCCAAAACCGCTTGTTCGCGCCGTTAACTGGCCCGGTTTGAAGCCGCATTTTTCGGTGGATTCGGTGATTTCCGTTGTGGACGCCGCAGGCGCGGCAACCGGCGAGATTTGCGACAGAGAAAAGGTTCAGTCCCAGCGCGAGGCGGACGATTCGCTTGACCACGAAACCCCGATTGAAGATCTGTTTTCAGACCAGCTTTCATGCGCGGACATGGTGGTTTTGAACAAAACAGACCTTGTCGGCGATGAAAAACTCGGCGAAATCACCGAGCTTTTGAAAGACAAAATGAAACCCGGCGCGGCGGTTGTGCGCGCTAAAATGGGAAATGTTTCCACCGATATTTTGCTCGGAATGGGAGCCGCCGCCGAAGATGACCTGGATTCCCGCCCGTGCCTTCACGAACAGCACCACGAAAACGGAAGCGACCACGAGCATGATGACGACATAGATTCGGTTGTTGTGGAAGTTAAATACGAAACCTCGCCGGAAAAACTTATGGACGCGCTCAAGAAAACCGTTCGCGAGCATGAAATTTACAGAATAAAAGGGTTTATCAAGGTTGCGGACAAACCGATGAGAATGCTCATACAGGGAGTCGGAGAGAGGTTTGACGGATATTTTGACCGCCCGTGGCGCGAAAATGAAACCGCAAGCACCCGTCTTGTTTTTATCGGAAGAAAACTTTCGCTTTTAAATCTCGGTGAAATTGTGGAAAAAAATCTGACCCGTTCCTGATTTTTTTGTTTTTTGTAAAATGCATTTAATCGCGACCATACCGGGGGGCTGGAATCCGGGCGAGGACGACGGTGTTTTTTTCATAGACCAGACTCCGGGGGACATTGTTTTTCTGTCCGCCGCGGACACCGATATTTTCTGCCTTAATTCCGCGTACTCAAAAATCAACTCGCGCGCGAAAAAAATTCCCTCTTTGCGCATGGCAAATCTCGCGTATCTCAAACGCGAACTTTCAGTTGATAATTATGTTGATTCCGTTGTGAGCGGCGCGCGCCTTGTTGTGGCGAGAATGCTCGGCGGAAGAAATTATTACCCCTATGTTTGCGACCGCCTTATGTTTGAGTGTGCGAAAAATAAAACGCCGCTTATTTTTCTTCCCGGAGACGACAGTCCCGATGTTGAATTGATGGCAATGTCCT